>CBFGOI010000052.1:0-31261 GCA_965650335.1 uncultured Pedobacter sp.
TATTCTTCAGGCCAACGTCTTATCCCCGGTATAGACGATTCTTCAGTAGGTTGACAGCCGACTATCTGAATATCCGGATTCTTCTCTTTTAAAAACATAGAAGTACCCATTATCGTGCCGGTGGTTCCCATGGCACTTACAAAATGAGTTATCGATCCGTTTGTATCCCTCCATATCTCTGGCCCGGTAGTTTTATAATGAGCCATGTAGTTGTCAGGGTTTGAAAACTGGTTCAGTAGAAAATAATCACCGGTAGCACCTTTCTCCTCTGCATAATCACGACAAGTTTCTATATTGTCAAGCAGAGTAACTTGAGCGCCATATGCTTCCATCGTTAACGTTCGTTCGCGGGTAGAACTCGAAGGCATAACCAGCTCAATTTCTAAGTCGAAAAGCCGGGCAATCATAGCCAAAGCGATTCCTGTATTGCCACTGGTTGCTTCAACCAATTTAGTACCGGCTTTAATATCGCCTCGCTCCAGAGCACTTTGAATCATGTTAAAAGCAGGACGATCTTTAACACTACCGGCCGGGTTATTACCTTCCAGTTTGGCAAAAATCTTAACACCTGGAGTTGGACTTAATCTCTGCAATTCGACAAGCGGAGTATTCCCTATGAAATCAATTAAAGTAGCCATTAACTATTCACCTGCCTTTCTACCACTTTAGATTTTGATTCATGATAAACTGTTGAATATGGCGCAACGCTTTTTGTTAGCCATACGTTTCCGCCAATAATACTATTATGACCGATAACTGTTTCGCCTCCTAAAATGGTAGCGCCCGAGTAAATTACCACGTTATCCTCAACCGTCGGGTGCCGCTTAAATGAAGCCATACTTTTATCAACACTCAAGGCTCCTAAAGTAACTCCCTGATAAAATTTTACGTGATTACCGATCTTTGCCGTCTCGCCGATTACAATTCCGGTGCCATGATCAATATACAGGTACTCCCCTATTTCTGCTCCGGGGTGAATGTCAATACCCGTCTTAGAGTGGGCATGCTCCGTTAAAATCCGTGGAATTAAGGGAATATCAAGCTTTAATAAAGCATGGGCCAACCTGTAAAAAGATATTGCAAAAAATCCGGGATAAGCCCTGATGATCTCAAATTCACTTTTTGCAGCAGGATCACCTGTTAAGATTGCCTGGATATCGGTGTTCAGCAAGGCATATAGCTGAGGCAACTCATCAAAAAAAATCTTTGCCTTCTCTTCGTTATTACAATCCTGGCAAGCTTTTGTCGCTTTCATAATCTTGCAAAGCTCCGCTTGAAGCAATAAAAGCTCGCTTTCGATTTCCTGTAAGGATAAAAATATCTGCTTGGATTGTTCGGGATACAAAATCCTGATAAGTTTTGTTGCCCAGCCTGCAATCTCCTTATTCGACGGAACCGCTTCTATATGCTGATGCTTATCAAAAATGTGCTGAAAAAATTCTTTATTCATTGAAAAAAGCTGAATTAATTATGGCAACTAAAGATTTTGCTAATATAAGATTAACACTTTACTAAATCTATTTCTCAAGCTTCAGCTTAGTAAATGTGTTATTTAAATGAAATTACAAAAGTCTGCAAGCATCGATTGGCGATGATAAGATTGGAAAAACTGAAATATTCATAACGTAAAAAGCCCGGATATTAAATCCAGGCTTATTGTGTAATACTTTCAATAAATCTTAATAAGGCGGGTTTTCTGTCTGAACAGGATTTGCCTGATTTTGAGTGGATGTACTTTGATTAAATTGACCTTTTAATTGATCAGTATATTGTTTGGCTTTATCCATCCACTCTGGCGCTTTATCACTTAGGTCGTCTATCAAAGATCTTCCATTTTCTCTTTTTTTAGTTGCGTAATTTACGCCCGCGGCTACCGCAGCGCCAAAAACCAAATATTTTAATAAGCTCATTTTATATATTTTTAAATTCGATAGAATAAAAGCAATTACTGTTCCAATGTCCCTGTATTCAATCGACAATCTATTTATCTTTTTTAAATTGCCCCCATGAAAAACAATATTGAACAAACAGTTGAATTTGTTAAAGAGTCTCTAAAAAATGCAGAAGGCGGGCACGATTGGTGGCATGTTTATAGAGTATGGCAAACGGCAAAAACAATCGGTGAAAAGGAAGAGGTCAACATGGAAGTGGTTGAACTTGCGGCTCTTTTACATGATATCGCGGACTCAAAATTTCACGGTGGAGATGAAGAAATCGGACCTCAAAAAGCTGCCGATTTTTTAAGGAATATCTCGGTTGACCTGGAAACAGTGCAGCATGTTCAGGAAATAATCCGAAACATCTCTTACAAGACCAGCTTTGAACAAACGTCTTTTAACTCTAAGGAACTTGAAGTAGTGCAGGATGCAGATCGCCTCGATGCTATCGGCGCCATGGGTATTGCACGTGCTTTTAGTTATGGCGGGTTCAAACAAAGGGAATTTTATAATCCGGGCATTCCGCCAAACTTGAACATGAGCAAAGAGGAATATAAAAAAAGCAGTGCGCCCACAATCAACCATTTTTATGAAAAGCTGCTGTTGCTAAAAGATAAAATGAACACCACAGCCGGAAGAGAAATGGCATTGCAAAGGCATTTATTTATGGAAACATTTTTAGAGCAATTCTATGCTGAATGGCACGGAAAATAACAGAATACCTGCATTCCCATCAAAATTTCGGGCTGTCATCTGCCAGCCGTTTCTTCTTACTTTTAGGAAACTAAAAAAACATTCCCTTTTCCCTGCTGACATAGGGTTGTCAAAAATCCCTTTTTCTTTGAACCGACAAATTTCTGTAACAAGCAAAAGGGAAATATTGTCTTATCTCAAGAAATTTGAAATTAATTTAAAATGTTTTCTTCGGTGGTTCGTCTTCCGAATAAAACAAAGGATATTTTGCTTAGCATAGTAATGCCCGAAGAGAAAAACAACTACCTTCTGAAGTCGATTAAAGAATACAGTAAAGGGTTGTTAGGATTTATCCGGAAACGGGTGAAAAATGATGCTGATGCGGAAGATATTTTGCAAGACGTGTGGTATCAATTGAGCTCGGTTATTAACTCTGAACCTATTGAACAAACAGGTGCATGGCTTTATAGGGTTGCGCGAAATAAAATTATCGATAAATACAAAAAGAAAACAGAAGTCCGCCTTGATGATAGTCTTACCGACGAAGACGATAATCTGGATTTAAAGGCCTTTTTGTTGATTGAAGATAAAACCCCCGAAACGGAATTTTTGCGCAACATGTTTTGGGAACAACTATTTCTGGCGCTCGAAGAATTACCTGCGGAACAAAAGGAAGTTTTCATTTTACATGAAATGGATGATATCCCTTTTCAGGAGATTGCCGACAGAACAGGCCAGAATATAAGCACCCTGATATCACGAAAACGATATGCTGTACTTCACTTACGCAAACGTTTAGAACAACTATATAAAGAAATTACACAGAATTAATTCGATAAACATGAAAAAGATATTTTATAAAGGACGATTTGTATTTATCCCTGTAGCGATTGCAGCCTTCCTCTCGTTAATAAGCTTAATTGTAATGATGCTATGGAACAACCTGCTACCAGAAATAATGAATGTTAGAACAATTACATTTTGGCAGGCTATGGGCATTTTTATTTTATCCAAGATTCTGTTCGGTTTTGGAAAGGGAGGTAAAATGGGACCCGGATGGATGAAACATAAATGTGAAAACATGACACCTGAAGATCGCGAAAAGTTCAGAGCCGAAATGAAGGCACGGATGTGTGGCTGGAATAAAAAGCATTCAGACGATGATAATGACCTGATTAAAAATTAAATAGCTAAACTCATGATTTTAAGAAGTGGATTTATGAACATATTGGTATTTAAAACGAGCATTACTGCGCACGAGCAAATTATGCAGGTAAGCCCTTTACTGGATGCAGTACCCACCATTAAACACTGGAATTTTGATTTGGATGATTGTGACAACATCCTTCGAATCGTGTCCAATAATCTGGATCCTGAATCAATCGAATCTCTTTTAGAAACCGCAGGATTTGATTGCCAGGAACTGGCTGATTAAAAAACAGCCCGTTATCATTGATTTTTTTGAAAACTCAATGATAACGGACAATCTCTATTGTCTCAATGAAGATTTGCTCGCACTTAATAAAACAATATCTTAGTGGCTTATAAGCGCCCCTGGATATTAACAATGAGAAAATATATTCTTTCTGCAGTCATACTGTTTTTTATTCTATCTAACACTTATTCACAGCAAACTAAAGGCACATTCTCGCTCGGCAATAAAGAGTTTCTTTTAAACGGAAAACCGTTCATCATCCGGGCAGCCGAACTGCATTATCCTCGCATACCAAAAGAATACTGGGAACATCGAATACAGTTGAGTAAAGCCATGGGGATGAATACCGTATGTATTTACCTGTTTTGGAACCTACACGAACAACAACCGGGAGTATTTGATTTTACAGGCCAGAATAATGTCGCCGAATTTGTAAAGCTGGTTCAAAAGAACGGCATGTACTGTATCGTGCGGCCGGGGCCCTATGTTTGCGCCGAATGGGACATGGGCGGTTTACCCTGGTGGTTATTGAAGAAAAAAGACATCCAGGTGAGAACTCTAAAAGATCCTTATTTTATCGATCGTACTAAAAAGTTTTTGACCGAAGCCGCTAAACAACTTGCGCCGCTACAGATTCAGAATGGCGGCAACATCATTATGGTTCAGGTGGAAAATGAATATGCCAGTTTTGGTAATGAACAAGCCTATATGGAAGCTACCCGCGATGCCGTGCGTCAGGCGGGATTTGATAAAGTGCAGCTTTTCAGATGTGATTGGTCGTCAAACTTTAATAAGTATAAATTGGATGGTGTAGCAACCGCCTTAAATTTTGGTGCTGGTTCCAATATTGACAATCAGTTTAAAACATTTAAAGACTTATATCCTGATGCCCCCCTAATGTGCAGCGAATATTGGTCTGGCTGGTTTGACCACTGGGGGCGCCCGCACGAAACGCGGTCTGTAAGCAGTTTTATCGGCAGCATGAAAGACATGATGGATCGAAAGATCTCTTTCAGTTTGTACATGGCCCACGGTGGAACTTCTTTCGGCCAATGGGGCGGTGCCAATGCCCCGCCATATTCTGCCATGGCAACCTCATATGATTATAATGCTCCGATTGGAGAGCAGGGGAATACTACCGAAAAGTTTTTTGCTGTACGCGATCTGCTTAAGAACTATCTCTTGCCCGGTGAAACACTGGCCGATATCCCCAAACCGGTAATGCCGATAATAGAAATTCCGAAATTTGAACTAAAAGAAAGTGCCAGTTTGTTCGACAACCTTCCCAAACCCAAAAAAAGCGAAAAGATCCAGCCAATGGAAAATTTCGACCAGGGATGGGGACGAATTCTTTATCGCACAAATCTGCCAGCTTCTGCATCGAAACAGAAACTTGTGATCACAGAAGTGCATGACTGGGCTGTAGTTTTTATTAATGGCAAACAAATTGGAAAGCTGGATCGCCGTAGAGGTGATAATACGGTGGAGCTACCAGCCTTCAAATCTACTGCCAGATTGGATATTCTTGTCGAAGCAACAGGTCGTGTAAATTACGGAAAGGCAATAATCGACAGGAAAGGAATCACGGAAAAAGTGGAATTAAGTAATGGTAAAAACCTAAGCGAAATCAAAGACTGGCTGGTTTATAATTTCCCTGTTGATTATAAATTTCAACGTGCAATGAAGTTTAAAGCCGGGAAAATTAATGGCCCCGGGTGGTATAAAGGAAACTTTACCCTGAATAAACCAGGTGATACTTTTTTAGACGTAAGCAGGTGGGGTAAAGGCATGGTTTGGGTAAATGGATATAATGTGGGAAGATTCTGGAAAATCGGACCTCAGCAAACTTTATATATTCCCGGCGCATGGCTTAAACCAGGCAAAAATGAAGTAATTATTTTAGATGTAGACCAGCCATCGGCAGTTGTTGTTGCCGGATTAAACGCACCAATTCTTGATCAAATAATTCCTGACGCTTCTCTTCTAAGCAGAAAAAAAGGCCAAACTTTGAACCTGAGTGCTGAAACTCCCACGTTTAGTGGCTCCTTTTCCCCTGGCGAAGGATTTAAGGACGTGAATTTTGACCAAACAATTCAGGGCCGATATTTCTGTTTAGAAGCCTTAAGCTCGCAAGACGCGAAAGATGATTTAACCACCGTTGCAGAACTCGAACTTATAGGTGAAGACGGTTCCACTCTTTCGCGCCTGAACTGGAAAGTTGTGTATGCCGACAGTGAGGAAACAACAGCATCAAACAGCTCTGCCGACAAAGTTTTCGACTTGCAGGAATCCACTTTCTGGCAAAGCCAGTCTGTTGGTGGCCGTCCAAAACATCCGCATCAGATCGTTTTGGATTTAGGAGAAATCAAAAAAATAAAAGGATTCAGGTATTTACCGCGTTCGGACAAAAAAACTGCCGGTATGATTAAAGACTACCGGGTATTTTTCAAAACTACGGAGTTCAGATTGTAGCGAGACAGTTAGTGATTAAGCTTTGATTTCATCCAATATGTGGTAAGCGTACTAAAAGGAAAAATATTAGGCAAATGTCGCAACATTTATATCGATTCTAACGTACTGGTTCTTAGAAACTAATCATAACCAATAGGTATTGGCTCGTAATTTGTTAGATTATAAAACACACGCGACAATGATGGAAAAGATATTATCAGAAACAGATTCTCAACATCTGGTCAAAATGCTTACAGATGTTGACAGGGCAGAGATTAAACGTGACAAAGTACGTTTTGGAGAATACTTTATAGGAGAGGAAGATCACCGTTGCTTTAGAGTAAATCCGATAAATGTAATAGATGTAGAAGGCAGCTTGAAAAGGGCCAATTTCAACGCAATAACGTTTATTTAGCAGGAGGACTTTGCTTCAGTACCACAAACTTAGTGGGGTGAAGCGAACTAACCTAACTGCCATTTTAGATTTCCAATCAGGGAGATATACGAAGTCTTGCTGATTAAAAATTCTCACAAAAAATGCCCCGCTTATAACTTAACTTCTAAAAGCTTAAGCGACATAGTATGTCAAGGGTAGCCCAATGAGCCTTTGGGCATCGTTAATCTTTACAAATCAAATCACCTTTTTTTATGTTCTTTGTGATATGATAAAATCACATAGAGTATGGTTTATTACTGGAGTATCCGGAGGTTTGGGCCGGGCTCTTGCGAAAGAAGTTGCCCTCGGCGGAGATATTGTTATCGGCACCCTTAGAAAGCAAGACCAAATTGCTGACTTTGATTTACTTGTGCCTGAAAAAACATTCGGAGTATTACTCGATGTTACCCAACAATTACAATTCGAAAGAGTACTAAACACGGCAACTCTAAATTTCGGCCCCATCGATGTGCTGGTCAATAATGCTGGCTATGGTTTATTCGGGGCGATAGAAGAAGTCAGCATGGAAGAGGCAAGGCAGCAAATGGAAACCAATTTCTTCGGTGCACTTGGCCTTACTCAGGCAATATTGCCTTTAATGCGGGAACAAAAGTCAGGGCATATTATTCAAATCTCCTCTATGGCTGGATTTAGGGCTTTACCCGGAATGGGATTGTACAATGCCAGTAAATTCGCACTCGAAGGTTTTAGTGAAGCGCTGGCTTTAGAGACTAAACATCTAAACATTAAAGTGACCATTGTAGAACCCGGACCATTTCGTACCAGTTGGGCCGGCGACTCTTCCGTACGTTCGGAGAAAATATTAGAGGATTATTCTGATACCGCAGGCAGCAGAATTTCTACCATTCAAGGTTACTCTGGTCAGCAGCCAGGCGATCCATCAAAAGCAGCAAAGGCAATCATTAAAGCGGTAAATAGCGATAATCCACCATTGAGATTACCTCTGGGCCCAGTAGCAATTGAAGCTATCCGGAAAAAAATAATCTCGGTAGAGGAAGAAATTGACGAATGGGAAAAAATTGCAATGGAAACATCTTTTGATGATTAACAATTTCCCTGTATATTACCTATCAAGCTTATGTCCTGAATCATAAATCCTTAAACCATACAATTATGAAAAAAGCTCTTATTTCCTTCATGTTCGTTTTCGCATTTGTACTCTTCTGTTTTGCAGCAGACTTAACCGGAAACTGGAAAGGCACTATAAAAATCCCGAATGCTGACGACCTTGAACTCACCTACAAACTAAAAGCCGAGGGAGAAACACTCACAGGAAGTGTCAAATCATCTTATGGTGAAATCCCTTTAATGGACGGAAAAATTAAAGGAGATGAGTTTACATTTAAGCTTAAGATTGGTGATAACATAATGGAGCAAAGTGGAAAATTGTACGGAGATTCTATCATAATCAAAAGCAATTTCAGGGGAACCAACCGGGAAAATACGTTCAAAAGAGTGGTCGAAAATTAATAATTGCGGGTGGTTTAGGGAAGAAAAGGCATTCTTTTTTCAGCATAATCATTATACTTGCGGCTTTTAAACGAAGATGACACTATATCCTTTAAAGTTCAAAACCATTTTTAAAGACAAAATCTGGGGAGGCCAGAAAATCAACACTTATCTGGGAAAAGATTTTTCACCTCTTCCAAACTGCGGAGAAACATGGGAGATTTCAGGTGTAAAATCAGATGTATCTGTTGTTGAAAATGGTGATCTTGCTGGCAAAAGTCTGGCATCACTTCTGGAAACGCATAAAGCTGATCTGGTTGGAAAAAAGATTTATGAAAAATTTGGCAATGAATTTCCATTGCTGGTAAAGTTTATCGATGCAAACGACGACCTTTCCATTCAGGTTCATCCGAATGATGAATTAGCTAAAAAACGTCACAATTCTTTCGGCAAAACCGAAATGTGGTATGTTATTCAGGCGGACGAAGGTGCATCATTAATCGCCGGTTTCAATCAAAAAGTTAACGAAGACATTTACCTCGAGAAATTAAATTCGGGAAGGCTAAACGACATTCTGAATAAAGAAGAAGTTGAAGCCGGAGATGTTTTCTTTTTACCGGCGGGAAGAGTTCATACTATTGGCAAAGGACTTTTGATTGCTGAGATTCAGCAAACTTCTGATATAACCTATCGCATATACGATTTCGACCGGGTAGATGATAAAGGAAATAAACGCGAACTACATACCGAAGAAGCTTTAGCGGCTTTGGATTATGAAGTTTATCCGGAGTATAAATCTGTATACGAGAAAAAGCTAAATGAGCCCGTACATGTGGTGAGCTGCCCGTATTTCAGCACAAACATACTAGAGTTCAACCAGACTGTTACAAGAGATTATTCCTTTGACTCGTTTGTTATTCACGTTTGTGTACAAGGCTCGTATACCTTAAAATATGGTAATGAAAGCCTCCTTGTGAAACTGGGAGATTGCATATTGATTCCGGCATCTATTGATAAAGTCAGCCTGGATACGCAAACAGGTTTTAAGATTTTGGAGACGTATATCGGAGAGTAAGACAGGCTTGCTTTAATAAAAACTTTTACATCCGCTATTCTATTTATTACCGTTCTCCCTCCTTTTGGAAAAAAGAAGGGAGAACGTATAATAATTAATCAGTCAAACTCTGATACACCAGCGCCTTAAATTTATTGTGAATATCACTTCTTAAAGGCGATTGCTGAATAAATATCAGTCCTACAATCTTCTCAACAGGATCCACCCAATAAGTAGTTCCAAAATATCCGCCCCAGGCGAAAGAACCTTCGGTTACACCAAACTGGGCCATCCCTTTTTTAGATGTTATTTCGAAACCTAAACCAAACTTATCGAGGCCGACGTTTAAGTCACCGATTTGGTTCATTGTCATGAGATCTACCGACCGACGGGACAAAAGACGGTTACCATTATAAGTGCCGCCATTTAAAAGCATTTGAAGAAAAACGGCATAATCCTGAATGGTAGAGCTCAAGCCGGCACCTCCCGAAAAATAGGTCCCATTGCTTTTTGGATAGTCGGCGGTTATTACTCCATTTCGTTCATATTTAACCAAATTGTTTTGATTGTTGAACGTGTAAATTGGTATTAACCTGGATTGCTTAGCAAGAGGAAGATAAAAGTAGGTATCGTTCATGCCCAATGGTTTAAAAATCCGCTCGGTGAAAAACTTGTCAAGGCTCATACCCGAAGCAACCTCAACTAAATAACCCAGCACATCGGTATTCAAACCATAAGTAAATCGTTCGCCCGGTTGATGCACCAAAGGAAATTTAGCAAGTTTCTCAATTTCTGTTTTTAATAATCCGGCGCTTCCAAATCCCGGCGGGATACCCGAGGTTGCATAAATCGCTTTCATATTAGCAGACCCGATCACAGCATAATCAATTCCTGAAGTGTGAGTCAGCAGGTCGCGAATAGTAATTTCACGTTTTGCGGGCACAGTGGTATACGTCGAATCTGCCGGATTAAATTTATCAAGCACTGTCGGCTTGGCAAAAGCAGGAATATATTTTGAAATTGGATCATCCAAAAGAAATTTGCCTTCCTCAAAAAGCATCATTACGGCTACACTGGTTATTGCTTTGGTTTGCGATGCGATTCTGAATATATCATTCGTCTTCATAGCAATTTTGGCCTCAATATCACTATGACCAATAGCCTTGTTGTAAATCACTTTTCCATCTCTGGCAATAAAGCCAACAGCTCCACTGATAAGTTTCCGGTCGACATTTTGCTGCAAAAGCTGGTCGATGCGTTGTAATCTTTCGGCACTTACTTTAACCGAGGCCGGAGAGGCGGTTTGTAGGGTAGTTTGTGCAAAAGTATAGTTCAGCACCAACGAAAAAAGTACCGAATACAGGGTAATTCTAAATCTATTCATAGTTTATAATAAGTCTCTTGCAAATTAACAAATTCATACTAATTAGGGCATATAGTTTGGCACCTCAGTTCAAATATAAATATTCAGATTACGCATCATCTTTAGATATCCAAAAGGTGATACGACTGCTTCCATAAGCATTGCCGGAATGAACCTCTATTTAATGACTTTTTATATATCTAATTAAGTATCAATGAGATTTAATGAATCGTAACAATCTTTTTATTTATAATATTCGATAAATATTATGTAAATTATAATAATATTGTTGACTACCATGAAGAACGTATTGTTATTGACTATCGCAATAGCCATAGCATACAATTCCTTCTCTCAACAACCTGTTCAAAACCGGATTCTACACTATAACATTAAGGACGGGCTGTCATTCGGAGTTGTAAATTGCATAGCACAGGATAAAAAAGGCTTTATATGGATTGCTACCGCTGACGGTTTAAACCGCTTTGATGGTTCAGAATTTAAAGTATTCAAAAACGAACCCGACAATAAATACAGCCTGCCAAGCAACTTTGTAGATATGATTTTTAAAGATTCTGACGATGATCTTTGGGTTTCGTCCAGAACAGGCTCGAATAAATTCGACCCCGAGAAAGAACGTTTTATAAATTACAAATTCCATAAAGAAGCCCCCGGAGCGCTAATGAATTCGGTGGCTAATATCTCAAATAGTCGCGACGGGAATCTTTGGGTTGCGTTCAGCAATGGAGGATTTTCTTATTTTAATAAAAAGAAAAAAACAATTATAAATTATAATACCGATAATCTTCCCGACCTGCAGAATAACTCTGTCGGAAAGATTTTAGAAGATTCAAATAATCTTTTATGGGTTGGTACTCTGACTGGGATTAATGTATATAAGGTCGACAAAAATAAAAAGGTCGAAAAAGCACCAATAGATACCCGTAACCTACCCTTATACCGGACTAATTGTATTTACAACGATCGCTTTAACAACATCTGGGTTGCTACTCACAAGGGCCTGATTCTGTACAAACGAAATCTTAATAAATTTTTTGTACTGCGTGCACCAACCTACAATTTAAGGAGCGAAATATTTTATTTCCTTAATGAAGATAATGACAACCATTTACTTATTGGCCTGGAGGACGGAGGGCTGTATAAACTCGACATGTCGCAGGTTGCTGATAATACCAGACCAGAAGATTATGTAATCGAACCCGTAATTGGAGAGAGCGGGGACAATATAACCCCAAGGTCTATTCAATATCTGTTTAAAGACAAAGACAAAAACATGTGGGTGGCGACCCATGGTGCCGGAGTATATATGATTAGTGCGACCAAACAACGTTTCATGAAGTTCCAGAAGAAACTCGATGGCGGAGAAGAGGGATCGTATTTACGATTTTACGGCATGTGCGAAGACAATGATGGCAACTTGTGGATTGGATCTGATGGAGATGGAATTTATAAAACGAAACCTACCGGAGAACTTATAAAACATTACAAAGCAGATGGCAAAACAGGAAGTCTGGCGGGCAATGCCATACTTTATGGATTTAAAGACAGCAAAAACAATCTTTGGTTTGGCACCTATGCTAATGGACTCTCTTTATATAATAAGTCATCCGATACATTTACCAATTTTCAGCATAATCCCGAAGACAAATACAGTTTAGGCATTAACGACGTGCGCATTATTTATGAAGATGTAAATCAAGACATATGGATCGGCACCAATGGCGGCGGTTTGGGCCGAATGAATCCATCTACTAAAAAAATACAGAATTTTAATCGCTCTAATAGCGGTATTCGCTCTAATGATATACGGGCAATAGTTGGCGACAAAAACGGCAATTTATTTTTAGGCTGTTACGGTGCAGGATTAATGTATTATAAAGCCAGTGACAAAAAATTCTATAAATACTTCCAGCAGAAAAAAGAAAACGAACTGATTCCAAGCGGGGTAATATTGTCGCTTTATCTCGATAAAAAGGATCGTCTGTGGATTGGAACAGAGGGTGACGGCCTTGTAATTTATGACTTTAAGAATAAAACATTTAAAAAATATACTGATAAAAATGGTCTTGCAACAACAATAAATGCCATTAAAGACGAAGGTTCCGATAAATTTTGGCTAAGTACCAACGAGGGGCTTTCGAAAATTGATGTGGGCGCCAACAAGATTTTCAATTACGATGCCAGCGATGGGCTTCAGGGCGGACAGTTTAATCCGGCTTCGGCTTTGTATAGCGAAAAGGGCAAGTTTATGTGTTTCGGAGGTACTGAGGGATGGAACCTGTTCAGGCCCGAAGACATGAAAATCAGCACTCTTGATCCTCAAACTGTCATAACCGGGCTTGACGTATTTGACAAACGTATTATGGTGGGAAGGAATGAGGATCATGACAATCTTTTAGAAAAGGATATCAGCGAAACCGAGCGGATCACATTCAATCCTAAACAATCAGTTTTTACGCTTCATTATGCCGCTTTAAACTATTCTTTTCCTAAAGACGGAGAGTACGCCTACAAACTGGAAGGGCTGGACAAAAATTGGAATTATGTAAAAGCACAAAGATCGGCCACTTACCGTTATCTCGAACCGGGTACTTATGTATTCAAGGTAAAAGCTTCCAATCAGGATGGGATCTGGTCAGATAAAATAGCCAGTATTAAAATCAGGGTACTACCCCCCTGGTATAAAACATGGTGGTTCTACGTAATTTGTATTAGTCTAACAATTGGCGCAATGATCGGCTTTTATAAATACAGACTACATTCAATTGAAGGTCAAAAGAGAAAGCTTGAACGGCAGGTAGCTGAGCGTACTCTTGAAGTTCAGAGTCAGGCTGAAGAGCTTAAAGCTCAGTCAGAAAGTTTGAAAAAGCTAAATACCGACCTGCAAAACCAATCGGAACAATTGCAGGCGCAATCAGAAAATCTTCTTGTATTAAATAACGACCTGGCCCGTCGCAGTGAACAAGAACACCTGTTGCGTGAGCATGCAGAAACCGCCCGAAAGGAAGCTGATCTGGCCAATCAGGCCAAGAGTATATTTCTCGCTACCATGAGTCACGAAATACGAACTCCTATGAATGGAGTTATCGGAATGGCGTCTTTACTCCGGGAAACCGACCTTACTCCCGAACAGGAAGAATTTGTAAATATGATCAATACCAGCGGCGACGCACTGCTGCATGTAATTAACGACATTCTGGACTTTTCGAAAATTGAGAGCGGAAACCTCGAAATCGAACAAAATGAATTTGATTTACGCCAGTGTATTGAAAGCGTATTTGACACTTTTGCCAATAAAGCTGCAGATCAGGGCATAGATTTAGTTTATCAACTAGATAGCCACTTACCCGCTATGATGATTGGAGATAGTCTCCGTTTAAGACAAATACTCATCAATCTGGTGGGTAACGCTGTCAAGTTTACTCAAGCAGGAGAAGTATTTATTGAGGGGAGTTTAGCTAAATCCTCTGGTGATATTCTTGAGATTCAATTTAAGGTGCGTGATACCGGGATAGGTATCCCCGAAGATAAATTAGAAAGATTGTTTAAGCCTTTCTCCCAGGTAGATTCATCTACTACCCGTAAATACGGGGGAACCGGATTAGGTCTTATCATCAGCGAACGATTGATAAAACTAATGGGCGGAGACGTAAGTGTGAGCAGTAAAGTCGACGTTGGCACAACCTTTAGTTTCTATATTAAAACCAAAGCGGTTGAAAACCCTCAAAAGGAAGCAATTGCAATAGATGCCAGCTTTACCCAAGGAAAGAGAGTTTTGATTATTGATGATAACACTAGCCTATTAAATGCATTCAAGACGGAATTGGACGTTTTAAAGGTGAAACCGGCGCTTACAAGTTCCTGGCAGGAAGCGCAAATGATCTTAAATAACAATGAGCCGCCGGATCTGGTTATTCTGGACATGCAAATGCCAGAAACGGACGGGGTCATCATAGCTAAGGCTATTAAAGCTTTTAAGCCTAAGTTGCCCATTATACCACTTAGTTATGCAGGTAACGAGGACATCCCTAAATATCCGGAATTATTTACTGCTGTTTTAACCAAGCCCCTTAAGCAGGCACAGCTGTTAAAGCTTGTACAAAACGAGCTGAGAACAGAGCTTGGGGAAAAAGAAGCTCAAGGGGTATCTAAGCGTCCCAGCATTCTTAGTAAGGATTTTGCA
This sequence comes from uncultured Pedobacter sp., assembly GCA_965650335.1. Classification (GTDB taxonomy): domain Bacteria; phylum Bacteroidota; class Bacteroidia; order Sphingobacteriales; family Sphingobacteriaceae; genus Paradesertivirga. Next base: position 15,044 of record CBFGOI010000052.1, read on the forward strand.
GTCAGTTATCCACTAAACATTTTGATAGCGGAAGATAATTTGATCAACCAGAAACTTGCCACCACTGTACTCGGCAAGCTAGGCTATAAACCAGAAATCGCCAATGATGGAGAACAAGCAGTTGAAATGTTTAAAGTCAAACCCTACGATGTGGTACTGATGGATATGCAAATGCCCGTTATGGATGGAATTGAAGCGACCCAAACTATTAGAAATAACCTCCAGCTGAAGCAACCTCAGATTATTGCCATGACGGCCAATGCTTCGGCCGAAGACCGGGAGAAATGCCTGAACGCAGGCATGAACGATTATATTTCTAAACCAGTTAAACTGGATGAGTTAATGAACCTTTTAAAGAAAGCTGCAATGAAAGCTCAGCTTTTAAGTTGAGGTTGTCTAATAGTTGCTGGTCTAATGGGAGGATGTACGGTCGCCACGCCTAGCTCTTTTGTTTCAAGGATTAAAAGGTCGTTTCGAAGCAGTAAGGGTTGAATTGTGCTTATAAAACAACGAGCTCCCCTCCTTATTTTCAAGGTGGGGATTAAGGGGTAGCTTTGATGATTGTTACTGAATTGCTTCTAAAACCGTCACGAGTATATGCGAAACGTATCCGTAAATGTAAAGGACCTAGTAACCCAGCAGGGACTATTGGTAGCTTCTGCTTCTGTTAACTTCTGAAACCTTGCCTTGATATGTTCCCCTCGCTGTGTCTCCATTTTTCAACTTCAAAATAAATTGGATATCTAAATCTCCACTCCGATTTTCTATTGAAATAGTCCCCTCAGTAATTTCTACTACATGATTGTTAACTTTAACAGAACCATTGAATTGATATGGAAGACGTTGGTTAAGATTAGCTGAGGAAAACTGATAAACACCATCAGAGAGATTGGAAGTGTTATTACTTGTCAATGAGAAATAAACATAGGTTTGGGCTCACAGGCTAAGCACGAATGCAATGATCGATCAACGGTTAAGCTATTTGCATGAGAATCCTGTAAGAGCGGGTATCGTTTGTTTTGCCAGTCAATTTAAGTATAATAGCGCTGTGTAGGCGACAAGCCGGACGGAGTCCTGGTTTTCATGGTAAAGATTTAAGTCACCCCGCGGAAGCCTTAAACCAGAGAGGGTTCGAGCCCCATCATCCAGCCATTATACATGTAAAATACTGCGACAAGGGTTGAAAAATCCATTCATAAAATACACCGCGTTCGATTGGTGGGGAAGAATAAGTTTTTATTGGAGATTGTTTATTTCAGTCTACGTTGCCTAATTCAGAATAAATGATTTTATCATCAAGCCTTACTTCTGTGATGTTTCTTACATCTGTCATTGGATGAAAGCGGCTGAAGAACCCTGGCTTTAAATAATAAGCCTTTACCCTCTTATTTGCCATTTGTTTCCGCAAAGTATCTGCGTTCAATGCCTTCTGGGCTGCGCCATTAATTGTATAAATTCCGGGTACTCCTTTGAAGGCGATTGAGATATTGTTTAACCGGCCTTTGTCAACAGAGCGTACAACAGCTTCGAATTCAATAGAGTTCTCCCTATTAATTTTAATGGGTTTCAGAGCAAGAAATAAAATAAAAAGGAACAGGCCGCCAGTAAAAACGGGGATGATGTAGGTTAAATATTTTTTCATGTCTATGTTAAAAATCAGATTAATCAACATACTTTTTTTCTACTGCGCGGCAGACTTTGCTCTTCCACAGTATTCAAGTTTGGTTTATAAAGATATCATTTTTGCCACCAATATGTAATACACTACTGCTTTCACAGAAACCCTAAAAATTCCCTTATCTCAAACATTTAGAGCCTTTTGAAATTATAAGTATTAAACAACTTAGTTTGGGAAAGTACGGTACACTTGCGCTAAAAATCCTTCTTGGAATTATTGGATTTTTCATCATTCTGGTGTTGCTGATCTTTGTATTGATCAGAGTTCCGGCCGTACAGGATTTTGCCCGCGGCAAGGCCGTAAACTTCCTTGAAAAAAAGCTGGGCACTAAGGTAGAGGTGAATCACTTAACCTTAAATCTACCAAAGCTGGTGGTTTTAGAGGATGTATATTTCGAGGATCAGAAAGGGGATACATTACTGGCGGGCGATACCCTAAAGGCCGACATCAGTTTGCTTAAACTTTTCAGGAACACCGTAGAAATCAATGAAATTGACCTGCGCGGCGTAACACTCAAGGTCGACAGAACCCCTGACAGTGTTTTCAACTTCGATTATATTTTAAAAGCCTTTGGCACACAGGGCACTGCCACCCAAACTGCCGACACAACGGCAGCAATGAAGTTTTCTATCGATAAGATTAATCTGGACAGAATTGTTCTAAAATATAAAGACGCACCCACCGCCAACGATGTAGATCTTTACCTTTCTCATTTTGACACCCGCGTTAAAGAATTCGACCTGGAAAAAATGCGTTTTAACATTCCGAAATTTAAGCTGTCGGGAGTGAATGCTGTAGTTATACAAAGCAAGCCTGCCGTAAAGGCCGACTCGAAACAGAAAGACATGGTGGAAGCGGCGAAGCCTATCTACTTAGATCTGATATTGGGTTCAGCAGATCTGGACCGTATCAATGTAAAATACAGAAATGCAGTTTCGGCATTAAATGCGGATTTCAACATTGGAAGCCTGGCTGTTGAAAGCGATAAGCTCGACATGCGAAAACAGGTGATAAATTTAAGATCTTTCAGCCTGAACGATTCTAAATTCGATATAAGACTCGGCACCAAACCCGAATCAAGGGTGGTAGTAAAAGAGGTAAAGGAAACGGCCGAAGCTGTCGCAACCTTCTGGGGCTTCAACTCCGACAATATTAACATCCGCAACAGCGACCTGCGATACAATGATCAATCTATGCCGGTACAAAGAATCGGAATGGATTATGGGCATTTAGATATCAAAAAGCTAAACCTCGATGCTAATGATTTCATTTTTGCGAAAGATACCATCGCTGCAAAGATCAATTCTGCCAGCTTTAATGAAAAGAGTGGTTTCAAACTACAAAAACTGAGTGCTAATTTCTTTTATGGAGGCAATAAAACGTTTCTGGAAAACCTCTTCCTTCAGACCGATAAATCCTTAATTCGTAATGAAATCAGGCTGGCATATTCATCTATTGAAGATATTAGCAAAAACCCCGGAGATTTACGGATTGATGCCAACCTTAATGATTCGCGTATAGGCCTTCGGGATTTCGTGGTTTTTGTGCCGCAACTCGCATCCACCGAGCCCTTTAAAAGCAATTCAAACGAGGTAATAAACATTGACGGAATTGTGCATGGAAAAGTGGAGAATCTTTCTATTCCGCAACTCGAACTATCGGGATACAGGAATACCAGTTTCCGTGGATCGGGCAGAATAACGGGACTTCCGGACGTGAACAGGGCACATTTTGACCTTAACATCGAACGTTTTAATACCCGGAATACCGACATCTACTCGTTTGTTCCGGCCGGAACCATCCCAAATAATATTCGCGTTCCGGAGGCTATGAGCCTAAATGGAACCTTCAAGGGCAGTATGAAACGGTTTGCCGCCAATCTGAACCTGAACTCCAGCTTTGGCAGCGCTAAAACTGTTGGAACATTTAGCTTCGGCGATGTCCCTACCTATAATGCTCGTATCAACACTTATAATTTCAATGTCGGAAGACTGATAAAGCAGGAAGCCACCATCGGAAGAATAACACTTGCCGCCAATGTGAATGGCAGCGGAATGGACGCCAAATCGTTCAGCGGAACTGTAAAAGGCAAAGTTCTGCGTGCAGAATATAACAAGTACAATTACCGCAACCTAACTTTAAATGCCAGCGCTAGAAACGGCGCAATTGTAGCTAAAGCATTTATGAACGACCCGAATATCGACTTCGATTTAAATGCCAGGGCAAATTTCAGAAACCGCTATCCGAAAATTCAGGCCACGATTAATGTAGACAGCCTGAACCTTCAAAAACTGCATTTTTATTCCGACGATTTTCGCTTTCGCGGGAAAATTGTTGCCGATTTAGAAACCGCCGATCCTGATTACCTGAACGGTGAGGTATTGCTTACCAATGCATTAATGGTAACGCAGGGCAAGCGCGTGGAGCTTGATTCTGTAAGCGCAGTTTCGACAGCCAATGCCGACAGTAATACACTTAAAATCCGATCAGCATTTTTAAGCGCCAACGCTTCAGGGAAGTATAAACTTACGCAGATTGGCCCTGCCATTCAGTCTACTTTAAGCCGGTATTACAACCCGGACGGCGCGACTGTTATGACGAAAGTTTCGGGTCCTGCACAATACATGAAGTTTGACGCACGACTGGAGAATAATCCTTTGGTGCAGCAATTTGTCCCTGCAATAAAAGAGATTTCGACGATTTCACTTGTAGGAAATTTCAATAATCAGACAGGTGCATTAAACCTGAGTGGAACAGCCCCACGATTGGTTTACGGCGCGTACGACTTCAACAATCTGACGTTCAACATCGCGCCCGACGCAAATCGCGCGGTACTCAATTATTCTGTTGCCCTCAACCGACTGGGCAACACTCAGTTTCAAATTTTAAATACTACCCTTACGGGAGATGTTCAAAACAACATTATCTCCACCGATCTTCAAATAAAAGACGCAAAAAACAAACTGCAATACCGCATAGCCGGAAACCTGCGAGCCGTACAATCCAATTTTGAATTTAGTGTTTTACCTGAGGGACTGATTTTAAACTACGACCGTTGGACCATTGGCCAAGACAATGCAATTCAGTTTGGAAGCCGCGGTGTGATGGCCCGTAACTTTACACTTAGCAATAACAACCAGATAATCAGCGTAAATAGCCGTCCAATGGGATTAAACAATCCCATGTCTATCGATTTTACTAACTTCAGAATAGAAACACTTACCGAAATAGCAAGAAAAGATTCATTGCTTGCCGGAGGAACCATCAACGGAAACGCAATAGTTCGTAATTTCCAAACCTCTCCTATCTTCACATCCGACCTTACGATTAGTGATTTCAGCTTTCGTGGCGATACGGTAGGAAATATCGCTTTGCGTGTAAATAACGAACGCGAAAACACGCTCGCTGCCAATGTCGGCATCACCGGAAGGGGAAACCAGGTAGATATGACTGGCTATTATTATATCAATAACAGTAGTTTTGACATGACCATGGATATCGGGAATCTCAATCTGCGTAGCATACAAGGCTTTACGATGGGCAACATGAAAGACGCCAGCGGAAATTTAACCGGTCGTTTAGCCATAACGGGGACCGCAAACGCTCCCAAAATTAATGGTGATGTGAACTTTAATGATGCCGCATTCAGGATTGGAATGTTCAATTCACTTTACAGAGTCAATAATGAGCGGATCAGGTTTGACGATTCGGGTGTTAATTTCAACAACTTTACACTCCTGGACTCTGCCGGAAATACAGCCAATATCGATGGGATGGTTTATACCCGGAACTATACCGATTACAGGTTTAACCTGGATGTAAACAGCGACAACTTTCAGGTATTGAATTCAACCGCGAAAGACAATGAATTGTATTATGGCAAATTGTTTATCGACAGTCGGATAAGAATCCGGGGTGATATGAATAGTCCTGAAGTAGACGCTGATTTAAAAGTTTTAGAAAACACCCGACTAACCGTTTTGCTTCCGCAGACCAATCCGGGCATAGTAGAGCGCGAGGGCATTGTAGAATTTGTGGACATGGACAATCCTGAAGTCTCCACAATGTTTACAACAGGCCTGGATTCCCTGAATAAGTCTCCGCTTATTGGATACAATATCGCTTCGACAATAGAAGTATCAAAAGAGGCGGAATTTAACCTGATTGTAGATCAGGGAAATGGGGACTTCATTAAAGTGAAAGGACAGGCGCAGCTTACCGGCGGCATTGACCCGAGCGGAAAAGTGACTTTAACGGGGAATTATGTATTGCAGGAAGGCGCTTACGAACTGTCGTTTAACTTTATCAGAAGGAGATTTGAAATTCAATCGGGCAGCACCATTACATGGAATGGCGAACCCACCAGCGGAGAAATGGATGTAACTGCTATTTATACTGCACAAACCGCACCGATCGACTTAGTTCAGTCGCAACTGGCAGGCGCTACCCAGGCAACTTTAAACACGTATAAACAACGTTTGCCTTTTGAGTTGCTTTTAAAACTCAAGGGCGAGTTATTAAAGCCGCAGATCTCCTTCGATATTGATCTGCCCGAAGGGAATTATTACGTTTCCGGAGAAGTAATTGAAACGGTGAACACACGACTTGAGCAGTTGAGAACAGAACCTTCCGAATTAAACAAGCAAGCCTTCGCACTGGTGCTGCTTAACCGTTTTGTTTCAGAAAACCCCTTCGACAGCAGCGCCGGAGGTACCAGTGCCGAATCGCTTGCGCGACAAAGTGTAAGCAAGCTGTTAACCGAACAATTGAATAACCTCGCAGGAGATTTAATTGCCGGCGTAGACCTCAGCTTTAACTTAGAAGCTACCGATGACTATACTACGGGGCAATTAAAAAACCGCACGGACTTGAATGTAGCTGCATCAAAACGTTTATTAAACGACAGGCTTAAGGTATCTATAGGCAGCAATTTTGAATTAGAGGGCCCGCAACATGCTGGTCAACGTACCAGTAATATAGCCGGCGACATTGCCGTAGATTATCAGCTTTCGAAAGACGGAAGATACATGCTGCGTGCCTATCGTAAAGACCAATACCTGGTTGCTGTTGAGGGCCAGGTTATTGAAACGGGCTTAAGTTTTATCCTCAACATGGATTATAACAAATTTCAAGAAATTTTTAAAAGTCGCACCAAAGAAGAGAAGCAGCTGAGAGAAGCGCGAAAACTAGCCGAAAAGGAAGCCAGTGTTAAGTAAGAATTAAAAAGTTAAAATTAAAAAGCAGATAGCGCCAAAATAGTATTTGCATAAATTCAACCGCCAGTTTAAGTTTAACAGAACACTTGCAAATGAAATCATCCATCGTCAAAAATCTATTAATTTCTATTCCATTCATTTTCGCTTCGTGTAGCACTGTTAAAAATGTACCCGAGGGCGACTATTTATATTTAGGCGCAAATGTTAACATTCAGGACACTGACAATAGTCGCCGGAAAGAAACAAAAGCCCTGACCGAAGAGCTGGAAGGAATAATCCGCCCCCGGCCAAATTCGAGATTTTTAGGAATGCCATTTAAACTCTGGATCTATAACTTTTGGGTCAATCCCAAAAAAGAAGGCGGTATTGGCAACAAAATAAGCCGAAGATTTGGCCAGCCTCCAGTGCTTTTCAGTAGTGTAAAAGTTGATTATAACCGTACACTCGTGCTTAACCGTTTAGAAAACCGGGGATACTTTAGAGCGTCGGCGACTTCGGATACCACGTTAAGAAGAAAGAGAGCCCGCCTAAAGTTTAATACCGTAACCGGGCCACAATACACAATAAACAGCGTGGTATTCACTACCGATAGTTCGGATTTGGGCAAAGCAGTAAATGCGACCTCGGGAAGAAGCTTTTTAAAAGTTGGTGATGGGTATGATCTTGATGTTATTAAAAGAGAGCGCGAACGCATCGACACACGTTTGAAAGAACAGGGCTTTTATTATTTCAGTCCCGACCATATAATTGTGCAGGTAGACAGCACTAATAATGTACACAAAGTAGACTTGATTGTAAATGTAAAATCGAATACTCCAATAAAGGCACAGCAGATATACACTATCAATGATATCTACATCTATTCAAATTATGACGTATCAAAAGACTCATCAAGTATACGGAATGGCGAAAAGTATCGCGACTTTTATGTGATAGACAGCGCCCATACCTTTAAGCCCAAAGTTTTTGAGCGCACCATGTTTTTTAATAAGGGCGATTTGTATAACCGGACGGACCACAACATGTCGTTAAACCGGCTGATGAGTTTGGGAACGTTTAAATTTGTAAAGAATCAGTTTGTGGAAACTCCTGCAAGCGGTGATAATTCTCTGGACACCTATTATTATTTAACTCCCTATGCAAAAAAATCGCTCAGAGCAGAACTTACCGGCAGAACCACCTCTGCCAACTTTACCGGAAGCGAAATAACCCTAAGCTGGAGGAATCGCAACGTTTTTCGGGGGGCAGAATTATTAACTTTAAGCGCCTATGGCGGTACAGATGTCCAGGTATCAGGTATTAATAAGGGGAATAACCTGTTTCGTTTGGGTGGCGAGGCCACTTTAAATATTCCGAGGTTTATTTCTCCGTTTAAATTCAAATCATCCAGTGCATTTATCCCGCGGACGCGGATAATTTTAGGCGTTGACATATTGAATCGCTTTGAAAGCTATACACTAAACTCTTTCAGAACGTCTTTTGGTTATACCTGGAAGGAAAACATCAAAAACGAGCATCAGTTGAATGTGCTCAACGTGAATTATGTGCGGCAATTGAACGTCACCCCGCAGTATCAGGCTTTGTTAGATACCAATGCAAATCTTCGCAGGGCCATTGAAGAGCAATTTATCATAGGTCCGAGCTATAATTTTTTATATACCAATACTAACGAAACCCGTAAAACGAACACCTTCTACTACAATGGAAACATTGAACTGGCAGGTACTATTTTAGGCCTGGCAAGCGGAGCAAATGTTGTTAAAAAAGGATCGGCCAAAGAAGTTTTCGGCGTTCCCTTCTCACAATACATACGTTTGGAGAACGATTTTCGCCATTATTACAATTTGGGCTTTGGCTCACAAATAGCTAGCCGAATAATTACAGGCTTTGGTATTCCTTATGGCAACCGTGCCTCCCTCCCATTCATCAAGCAGTTCTTTATTGGTGGCACCAATAGTTTAAGGGCTTTCAGGGCACGATCTATAGGTCCGGGATCTTTTGCACCCGATCCTGAAGTAGGCACAAACTCTATTGCGGCCGACAGAACCGGCGACATTAAGCTTGAAGTAAACACTGAGTACCGGCCCAAGATAAATGATGTGCTACGCGGAGCAGTATTTGTGGATGCAGGAAATATCTGGCTTATGAAAGATGACGCTCAATATCCCCCCATGCCCGGTGCTAAGTTCAGTAAAGATTTTCTGAAGGAGTTAGCCGTTGGCGCCGGAGTTGGCTTACGTTTTGATCTGTCGTTTTTCGTTCTCAGAACGGATCTTGCCATGCCCTTGCGCAAACCATGGCTTCCTGAAGGAGAACGCTGGGTGTTAGGTGACTTTAACTTTGCTGATCCCAAATGGCGAAGAGAAAACCTGGTATTTAACCTGGCAATCGGATACCCATTTTGATGGGATTTAAAAAATACGTGTATATCCGTTTTTACACGGGTATACAAGGGGTCGTTCAAAAAAATAATTTTATTTGTATCTATGTATAAATATAGCCTGGCACGTATGCGGAGGGGATTAATGAGGATACAGGGAGGGCGCCGATATATTGGATATTTGCGCATATGCTTAAATATGCTCGTTATACGGTATTGTCAGAAAAAGCAAAACCTCTGCTGAAATCAAGTTCCTGTCCCGACGCTTTGCTCAAGGCCGACGCTGAATAGCAAGGTTGAAACAAAGCCCAAGGCCGATGCTTACACAGATCTTCTGCTTCGGTTAATGTTCCTTTCGTTCTTTTTTCCCCTCGAGCTCAAGCCGGAATGTTCTGTAGGTGCTAAAAATCTGCTTGGTTTTCATCGGACAAATGCTGCTAAAAATCAGGGGAATCTGATCCGAAGGAACAACAACCGTATAACACTAAGTTTAAATTATGCCCGGCAGAGGTGGTTTTCGAACTGTTCTGCTTTTTACTTACTTTAGTGCTGGGTGACAAGACTGTGCTTTTTAATCGGGCACAATATAAACTAAACCCGTTAGCCACGATTTCACGACAAAGCATGCACAGACAAGACTTGAATCTTGCTGAGGCACGTGAATATAGACATGGTGAAAGGTATTTGCAGTCCGAATGTTGTGGAAATTCCTCTTTTTTGCATCATAATAAAATGAGACTTTCAACTTTAATTCTTTACTTCTTTATTCTCAGCCCCATAGTTTCTAACGCGCAAGGAGAATCTCTACGACGAATTGTAAAAAGAGATACTATTACACTAACAGGAAAGGTTGTTGATATTTTCGGCAACCCTGTTTCGCATATTGGCTTGCTTGTAAAATCCACCAATAAATATGATATGCCCTTAGGTACATCTACCGATGTCGACGGATATTTTAAAATTCATGGAGCTTTCTTATATGACACAATTCGAGTTGAGTCGATTAACGAGATATCCTATATGAACAAAGGAAGCAGGTTTGTTACCATTCGGTTGCCGGAAATTATTTCAAAGGAGATTCAAGCAGAAGTAAAAGCTAAAAGATTTAGACCCAAAACCCTAACGAATCTTAAAAAGTATAAACTTGAAGATTTCATCTGCGTTCTACCACATATATCACTCTATGCTGAATATCCAGGAGGGCTAGACGCCTTCCAAAAATTCATATCAGCTAACCTTAAATATCCAGCTGGAGCAATTCAATATAACATTGAGGGGAATGTTAAAATCAAGTTTAAAGTCTTGAAGGATGGCTCACTTTCTGACTTTGCAATTCTAGATAGTTTGGGTTATGGGTGCGACGAGGAAGCTATAAGAGTATTAAAGTTGTCAAAAAAATGGAGGCCGGCAATACGAAGTAGCCGACCAATAGAATTAGAACAAACCATATCCGTATGCTTTCATTTGGAGGACTAATAAAAGAAACCGCGGCTTACGAGTAGACGGCCTCACCGCTTGTTTTCGAAGGTTTCTACTTTTTACTTACTTGAGTGTTGGATGACAAGACTGTGCTTTTATCTCGAGCACAATATAAACTAAACCCATTATGTGTAAATGCTCCAAACGCCTAACTAACGTATTCGCCCCACCAACTTTCTTTTGATTTTCGTAGATTTGTATATGAACCAGATAGAAAAGCATACTTCAATTATATCCAAGCTCTGTAAGAGCCATAAAGTAAGAAGTTTATATGCCTTTGGTTCGGTGTTAACCGAGAAATTCAATAGTGAAAGCGACATTGACTTGATTGTTGATTTTGAGCCACTAGACGTCTTGGATTATGCCGATAACTACTTTGACTTTAAATTTGCTTTGCAAGATGTTTTGAAACGACCTATCGATCTGCTAGAAGACAAAGCAATAAAAAACCCGTATTTCAGAGATACGGTAAATCAGCAAAGACAATTAATTTATGGACATTGAAGTCAAAGCTTGGTTGTACGACATATTAAATGCGATCAACGAAATTGAGGGCTTCTTTGTTGACACACCAAGAGAATTTAATCATTACCAAACTGATTTACGAACCAAGCGAGCGGTTGAAAGGAATATAGAAATCATCGGCGAAGCCATGAATCGGATATTAAGAAAAAACACCTCTGTCGATATCTCTAACTCCAGAAAGCTTGTTGATGTGAGAAACAGAATCATTCATGGATATGACTCGGTTTCAGATGAAGTAATCTGGGGTATTGTAATTAAACACTTACCAGTTCTGCAGGACGAGGTAGAAAAGCTTTTAGGGGAATAAAAAAAGCACTACAAAAAACAATGGTCGGAGCTCTATTAATTAAGACCGCACTAGTTTTATGAACTGGAAATATTTATTTGCAAGCCCAATTGCCTTTTTCCTTGGAATCCTTCTGTACAGGTATTACAATCGACAGCAAACGATGGGCGGTTATTCTCCAACAACTCATGCTAAAGGTTGGGTATTCGCTATTGCATGCTTTCTGTTCTCCATAATCCTGTTTTTTATGGCTTTTTTGCCGGGCTAACGATTCAAGGCACACACACAACCTTCGAAAATGGCGGGGTGACGTTGTTCCAGGAAATTTCTACATTTAACAAGCTTTGTGCCGGATGACAATGAACTACTTTCTATTACCCATCTTCGCAAAGCCAAAACCATTAGCGATCATTGTAATCCGGCCTCCTCAACGACGATAAAAACGAATTAGGACATTTTTATTTTAAAAAAAGAAAACCTAGCTTTGTTACATATTGAGTTATTACTAGCTCTACGTCTTCCGTGACGATGTTTTAGCAAACCTTTTTTGCAGGCAAAAACGGCATCATAATCTTAAAAGATATGTTATGCTATTTTATGCCTTTATTGTTCTCAAACAGAAAATTTTCCCCCCATAATTCTGTACGCCTCAAAATTTTAATCTTTTAAAGATTAACTCTCATTTATTACTCAAAAATTAAAAACTAAAATGACAGTACTAATTATTGGTGCAGGTATGGGGGGACTATGCCTTGCACAACTATTAAAAAAAAATGGTGTAAATGTTCAAATATTTGAACGGGATGCCAGTGCAGCTGCTCGGTTGCAAGGCTATCGCCTTCACCTTGATGCGGATGGAATTTCGGCTATTCAAGAATCTTTACCTGAAAAGCTATTTCAATTATTTGAATTGACATCTACTAATCCGCTTCCATACACAACAATTTTGGATACAGAACTGAAATTAAGTAGAAGATTCCCTATTGACAATTACAGTAAAACGGAACATCACGTTGAAACCGGAATTGCAAAACATCTAAATGTAAACAGAGCCACTGTAAGGGAAATATTACTTATGGATTTAGATGCCATTTGCCATTATGGAGCAAAACTAGAGCGTTATGAAACAGACAAAAATGGTGTTACCGCATTTTTTGAGGACGGCAGAACTGTAAAAGGAGATGTATTGGTTGGTGCAGATGGAGCAGGTTCTGTTGTACGCAAACAACGAGCACCAGAAGCAAAATTTATGGACTCTGGTGCAAGAGCAATTTATGGGCGCATTAAAATTGATGAAGCCCGAAAGGTTTTACCAAACTTGTGTATCGCAGATGTTTTTACTGCTGTTTCAGATGTTCGTAAATTAATTTTAGGTGTTGGGCCTATCATTTTTCCAATACGTCCGGAACTTGCCGCTCAAAGTATTGGAATTGAAAAAAACTTAAACCAACAGCACGATTATGTTGGCTGTATTGTTTCAGGACGTAAGGAGTTTTTTGGCTCTGACGATGTGGAAATCAGAAAGAAAACAAGTGATGAATTGCAACAGTTGGCAATTGATTTACTAAGTGACTGGCCAAGCGAAGCCTCTTCTGTTCCAGCAGTTGGAGAAAAAGGCTCTTTCTTTTATATTGAAATGACTTCCAGCATTCCTTTCAATTTAAAACCCCATCCAAATGTTACCCTTTTGGGGGATGCAATACATACAATGACCCCAAGTTTGGGCAGAGGTGCTAATGTTGCTTTAAGAGATGCTGCACTACTTGGTAAAGAACTGATTAAGGTGGCCAACGGGGATAAAGAGTTAGTCACTTCTTTGAAAGAATACGAAACAGAAATGACACAATACGGCTTTAATGTAGTTCGCCACTCGGCTGAAATGGGTACAAAGTTATTGGGACAAGACCCATTGCCCAACTAAAATAAAATGGAAATACTCATTTTTATTTCAATTAAATACTGACAATTTTTTATGGTCGTACAAAAAAACTGTACGACCATTTAGTTTTAACGCAAAAAAAAAGCTCATCGTGAAAACAAAGAGCCGCTAACATTGCATTGGCGTAATGACGCTGACGAACATAGACTGAGCATTTGCAATTCTTTTTATCTTTATTGCAAGCATTGGGCGTAAGAGCTTTGATTGCCCTACAACTGCAATGCTTCAACATTGGCGGAATATTCATGTAACTCCAGGCGCAATCAACCTCTTTTTTGACGCGATAGCACCTTATTTATTTTGTAGTTAAGCAGTAGGTTTGAACCTTAAAAATCAATTTAATAACTATGGCACTAATCAATCCTCACATTAACTTCAACGGAAATGCCGAAGAAGCATTTACCTTTTACAAATCAGTATTTGGCGGAGAGTTTGCAAAAGTTATTCGTTTCAAAGATCTTGCAAGCTCTGAATTCCCTGTAGCTGAAAACGAAAAAAATAAGATTATGCATATTGCTTTACCTATCGGTAAAAGTAATATGTTGATGGCAAATGATGTTCCGGAAAGTCTGGGGAGAACAAACGAAAATGAGAACAGAAGTAAAATTGTAATAAATGCGGAAAGTAGAGAAGAAGCAGACAAATTATTTAATGGGCTTTCGGTAGGAGGACAAATAGAAGGGCCTATCGGTGATAGTCCCTGGGGTTCTTATTTTGGTTGTTTTAGAGACAAATACGGTATTGAATGGATTGTGGAATTTGACCCAAAATATAACGAAAAAGTATAAGGAGAAAAGAACGAGCGCCTAGTCGAGTAGGCGGCCGTGAGCTATAAGCCTGAGGCGCGCCTCTCACACCGTACGTAGGGGTCACGGATAATTGACGCGTAGTGCTTTAATGAAAGTTAAGTCATTAGAATCGCCACCTTCGCCAAGCTCCGAAACGTTATGGGTATTTAAATGACCGAATATGGTCTGAGCCCCAAGGACTTAACATTATAACCCACCATGACAATTTATAAGTTTAAAGACTTTTATAATAGAATAGATGAAATTTTGTGGAAATATTGGGACCCTATAGGCGTTAACGCCAATGAAGACATAGGGAATGAATATAAAACTTATACTCCGCACATATTCAGGTTGAAAACTAACAATTCAGATAAAGAAGAGATTTCAAAGAAGCTATTTGAAATAGAGACCCAAACAATGGGTTTAGCCGGTAATATGGACCGTTGTACTCAAGTCGCAGAAAGAATACAACGGTTACGATAAGCATTTAAATCAGCCACTACTCGAGTAGGCGCACCGTGAGCCATAAATCCGCAAGATTGACTAATGGTTAAAAGCATAAAAAATACGACATCTCATGACTTATGACACACATCTTGCCGACAGGATAAGAGAATATCTTGCGGAATCGCCCAAACTTAAAACTGAAGAAAAACTTAAAATTAAAGAGACGAAAATGTTTCGTGGACTTACCTTTATGGTTAATGGAAAAATGTGTATAGGTGTAAGTGGCGAGAATTTAATGTGTCGTTTTAACCCCGCTTTACAAAATAATATTGCCGGAAAAAAGGGCTTTCAGCCAATGATAATGAAAGGAAAAGAGTTGAAAGGATACTGCTATATTAACCCGGACGGTGTTCAATCAAGAAGTGATTTTGAATATTGGATTAACTTATGTTTAGCGTTTAATTCAGAAGCGAAATCTTCAAAACGATAAACAAAAAACAGCTCGATCACACCTTTGCTGCATTGCTTTTTAACGGCGAAACCCAATAACGCTGAGAAATATATTCCCAGCTTTACAATCTCCAAATAGTACAAGCCATAAGCTTAGGTTTTTAGTTTTAAGATAGAAATCAATCCATCTAATTGTCTTAAAATTTACTCTTATGAAAAACTTTTTTTCAACCACCATCCTGCTCGTTGCATCGTTACTAACGGGATATTCGCAACAAACCAAAAGTACGGCAGCCATGAATAAAGCCATAGCTGCTAAGATCTTCAAAGCATTTGACGAAGGAGATGTCAATGCATTGGACAAGCTAATTGCAAAAGATGCTGTTTCGCATTCAGAAATGCCGCCCGAAATAAAAACCACAGGATTAGAAGCTGTAAAGGAGATGAGCAGAATGCACAAAGCCGCATTCCCGGACATTAAAACTACGGTACATGTAATGGGGGTGGCGGGTGACACTGTAATGGCTTACTTTACTTCTACAGGCACTAATTCAGGCCCCTTCATGGGCAAGCCCGCCACGAATAAACGAATCAATTTCGAGGGCGTTGATATTATTCGGTTTAAAAATGGAAAGGCTGTTGAACACTGGGGTGTTTACGACAATTTAAAAATGATGCAACAGTTAGGCATGATGCCGCCGCCGCCGCCCCCTGCCACTGCTCCAGTAAATCCGGGTATGGGTCCAAAATAAAAAGATTAATAAAGAAACTTCTAAATAACTACCGTCATGTATATAATCCGAGATATTTTTCAGCTAAAATTTGGTCATTTTAAGGATGCCCGGGACTTACTAGACCAGGCTGTAAACACCGGCATTATGCCGAAAACTGAATCCGTCCGGCTGTTAAGCGATTTTACGGGTCACTCGTACCGACTGATCTTCGAAGAACAATATAACTCTTTGGCTGATTATGAACAGTCCTTGAATTCGGGAATGGCCCAGGATGAATGGAAAAACTGGTACGA
>CBFGOI010000053.1:0-30568 GCA_965650335.1 uncultured Pedobacter sp.
ATAACCAAACAATTATGCTGACCTTGCGTTTGAAGCATAAGAATCATTATGGCAAAAATTCTAATTGTTGACGACGAACGCGCTATTCGCAACACCTTGCGTGAAATACTTGAGTATGAAGATTATGAAGTTGAAGATGTAGATAATGGCATCGAGGGATTAGACAGGATTAAGCGAGATCATTATGACTTAGTTCTGTGTGATATCAAAATGAATAAGATGGACGGAATGGAAGTGCTTTCTGAAGCGCTTTCTGCCAAACCTGATATCCCTTTCATTATGATTTCGGGCCATGGAACCATCGAAACGGCTGTCGAAGCCAGTAAAAAAGGAGCTTATGATTTTATATCAAAACCACCTGATCTAAACCGATTATTAATTACCGTAAGAAACGCCCTTGAAAGAGGAAACCTTGTAACAGAAGCTAAAGTTTTAAAGCGAAAAGTAAGCAAGGTTAGGGAAATGCTGGGTGATTCACCGGCCATCAGAAAAATTAAAGATACAATTGACAGAGTTGCCCCCACGGATGCACGTGTTTTAATTACCGGAGCAAATGGGAGCGGCAAAGAATTGGTAGCACGCTGGTTACACGAAAAATCGCATAGATCCAATGGCCCGATCATCGAGGTAAATTGTGCTGCTATACCTTCAGAATTAATCGAAAGCGAATTATTTGGTCACGAGAAGGGTTCATTTACCTCTGCCGTTAAACAACGTATAGGCAAATTTGAACAGGCCAACGGAGGCACCTTGTTTTTGGACGAAATTGGCGACATGAGTCTTTCTGCTCAGGCCAAAGTGTTGCGTGCTTTACAGGAAAATAAGATAACCCGGGTTGGCGGGGAAAAAGAAATTGATGTTGATGTCCGCGTTGTTGCGGCCACCAATAAAGATTTGCTGAAAGAAATTGAAGAAGGAAACTTCCGGATGGACTTGTTTCATCGCTTAAGCGTAATTTTGATTCATGTACCTTCTTTGGCAGAACGTCGAGATGACATTCCATTAATTGCTGAAAGCTTTTGTGAAGAAATTTGCAACGAGTATGGAATGCCCACCAAGAAGTTTAATGAAGGAGCCATAGAAACCCTTAAAGCTCTTCCCTGGACAGGGAATATTCGCGAATTGCGAAATATGGTTGAGAGGTTAATCATCCTGAGCGACAAAGTAATTACAGAAAATGATGTGCGGACTTTTGCGAATCCTTCTGCAGCTCAGCCGATCAGTCACGCTACAGGCACCACTCCGGCAAGTCAGGCACAGCCTTCTACCAATTACGATCAGTTTGCCAGCTTCCAGGAATATAAAGATTACGCTGAAAAAGAGTACATCAAATATAAGCTTGAAAAAAACAACTGGAACGTTTCTAAAACTGCCGATGATATTGATATTCAACGGAGTCACCTGTATAGCAAAATTGAAAAATACGGCTTAAAAAGAAACGAGCAATAATTTAAAAAGGCTGCCTTAAAATTTAAATGATATTTTTAAATTTTCGAGACAGCCTTTTATTAAGGTTTTATTAGCACGTTTTTATAAAATGCGTTAAAATCCTGCTCAAAATTATAAAAGCCGCCATAACTATATTCTATCGCGTCCACGGCGGTTTGCCCTTCCTGCATAAACAAGAGCATCCTCTTTAAAACACTGGGATTCTTTTTTATTAAGAAATAAATGATCGCGTAAGACACGGAGTATAAATTCGAACGTTTATCAAGATCTCCCCATTCTCCGTTGTTAATGGTCATGATCCCTTGCAATTTGAGCGGTGCCTTAGTCACCATTTCTTTAACCGCCCTCAGCCTGTGAGAGTTGGCAGCATAAGAAACCTTATCATCTGCAATTACCATGGTACCACAAAACTCTGCTATGCCTTCATGGAGCCAACGTGGAGAATTTTTTAAATTATGGTGTAACAAACAATGGCTCATTTCATGGATCACCGTGCTGAGGTATTCGTTACGTTTCATCACAAAACACTGATCCAGTACCGCTGTATAAAAGCCAAATGTTTTATGCAGCCCGGAAGCCTTATTTTGAATTTCCTTATAATCTGCCGGAGCCTGAATCGACACGCTAATTATAAGACTGTCGTTATTATGGGTATTGAAAAAATTATTGTAGAGATCTTTCTCAAATTTGGCAATCTTTTTAATTGTCTCGAGATCAGCTTCTGATACCTTACAATTGACCTTTTCTATTTTGATGATCTGCGAAAAACCGGTCGATGAAAAAAGAGCAAATAATAAAAGCGCAAGCGCAGTAAATTTAACATTCATATTCCATCGTTTCGGTACGCTAAATGTACAAAACAGTTTTACATTAAATGGTTAATAGCTCTTGTACGAACTTGGGAACCCCTGTTCCTGCATTTTCTTTGATGATCCTTAAATCATTAATACCTCCGCTGGGAGTTGTATTGGGATCAATTATTATTTTGGGAGAAGAATAAGGGACATAATCGATCAGACTTGCAGCGGGATAAACAGCCAGAGATGTGCCGATAACTAGAAAGATATCAGCTTTCGATGCTAGCTGTATGGCACTTTCAATCATCGGAACGACTTCTCCAAACCACACCACATGAGGTCGGAGCTGAGATCCTAACTCGCAGGTCTCTCCCATTTTTAATTCCCATCCTTCAATATCGTACACTAAATCAGCATCAATACTCGACTGTGATTTGGTGATTATACCATGCAGATGAATCACATTTGCAGAGCCAGCACGTTCATGCAAATCGTCTACATTTTGAGTAATAATGGTAAGGTCGTATTTATTTTCAAGCTGGGTTAAAGCATAATGAGCAGCATTGGGTTTGGCTTCCAGCACACTCTTACGCCGCATATTGTAAAAATTCTGCACCAAAACCGGGTTGCGCTGCCAGGCCTCAGGTGTGGCTACATCGTAAACGTCATATCCCTCCCAAAGCCCGTCCGAATCGCGAAAAGTTTGTAAGCCGCTTTCCGCAGAAATACCTGCACCTGTCAATATTACCAGTTTAGATTTCATCAACAATTATAAATGATTTTCGATAATCATATCAACAAATTTTCAGCTTTTAGTGTTTAGTTAATCATGGAAGACGAGGAATCATTGGATAAAACAGCCAAAGCAAACCGGGCTTTTTTTATTGAAGCTGCCATTGATGAAAGAGGTCCGCGAATTCTTAAAATTGTTCCCTCATATCGTCAATACCTGGTATATGACGATGAGAATGTACTCACATGCATCCAATTAAACGACGAAAACGAATGGGAGCAAATTGATGGCCCCCTCACTCAAGGTGTGGTCTCCATTATAGGCCGTGAAATATCACGGGCTAAAAACCAAAAACTTAACAATTAAGATTTATTAAGTTTTTATAACTTGCTGAATGAAAACTAATCAATCCGGAAGAAGATCATTTTTAACGAAAATTGCTCTTGGTGGTTTAGCAACGTTAACCATTCCCGAAATCGCTTTATCTGCAATCGCAGAGCAAAAGACAAAAAAAATAGCGCTTAAAACCAATGATGTTATTTTGTTTCAGGGCGACTCTATTACTGATGCGGGACGCACACGCACTGAAACAAAAGCTAACTCCCAGAAAGCAATGGGCGGAGGATATGCCCTTCTGGCTGCTGCCGAATTATTGAAAAATAATCCCACAAAAAACCTTCAAATCTATAATCGGGGTATCAGTGGAAACAAAGTCTATCAGTTAGCCGAACGCTGGGACACCGATGCTATTGATTTAAAGCCGAATATAGTAAGTATTCTAATCGGTGTAAACGATTATTGGCACTTGCTAAAAAACAACTATAAAGGAACCTTAGAAATTTACAAAAACGATTACCGTGCTTTACTTCAGCGTACCAAAGAAAAGTTGCCAGATGTAAAATTTATTATCGCAGAACCCTTCGCGATACTAGGGTCGGCGGTTGACAATAAGTGGTTTCCGGCTTTTGGAGAATATCAGAATGCAGCACACGAACTTGCAAATGAATTTGATGCAGTATTTATCCCCTATCAAAAGATCTTTAATGAAGCCTTAAAAAAAGCTCCCGGGTCTTATTGGACTCCTGATGGTGTGCATCCAAGCATTGCCGGCGCCGAATTAATGGCAGAAGGCTGGCTTAATGCAATAAAAGACTAAAGTAAAAACCAAAAGAGCGGATATAAATGCTTACATAAATTCCCAGGCACTCTTATATCCGTTCTTCTGCTCTGCGTAGGCGATCAGATCTGCATAAAAAGGCAGACGCGAAAGCGTAGCACTATCGCCAATAATGACTAGTTTTTTGCGGGCACGGGTCATTGCTACGTTCATCCGGCGAATATCGGAGAGAAAACCAATAGTTCCTTCGGTGTTACTACGTGTCATGCTGATATAAACAATATCGCGTTCCTGCCCCTGAAAACTATCAATGGTATTCACCGATATTTTATCAGCGTGTTGCGTTAATGCGGGAGAGTTGATCAAGAGATCTTTGAGCACATTAATCTGTTCTTTGTAGGGAGAGATGACAGCGATACTGGGAAACTCATTTAGCACTCCCCCAGCTTTTAAAGCATCCACATAATCAGTCAAGTGTTTCATTAAAAACAAAGCTTCGTCAGGATTAGTGGAACTTGCGCCTTCAAGTTTCTCGTCGAAGCCACAACCTGCTGTATCAATAAAATTCAAAGAAATATCACCTGAAAACATCAAATGATTAGCCACACTCGTGTGTGCCTGAAGCTTGCTTTGATAAAATACCTGCGATGAATAACCCATTATATCGCTGTGCATACGGTATTGTTCCTGTAGAAGGACGACGGATTCAGGATGCAGAGCAGCACATTTTTCGAGCAAGGTTATATTTAAACCCTTGCTTGCAGCCTGATCAGATTTTATCGTTGGTGATAACTGAAAATGATCTCCGGCAAGAATTAACTTTTGCGCTTTTAGAATTGGAATCCAGCAGGCAGGCTCCAAAGCCTGAGCAGCTTCATCAATAATTAATGTATGATAGTTTAGATTACGAACAGTATAATGGTTGGAACCTACCAGCGTGGCGGTGATAACTTCTGCCTTAGCTAAAAGATCATCCTGAATATATTGCTCAGTGTTACCCACCTCTTTCATAATCTTATGCGCCTCATCGAACAGCGCTTTCCGCTGCTCCCGTTCGGCCCTGCCGAAATTACGTTTATACTTATGAGCCATGTTACGAAACTCGTTAGCTTGTTTTCTCAAGCCCTTGATTTCCCTCATGCTGCTGTGTTCAGACATTTTACTATCCAGCGTAAGCGACATCAATTTATCAGATACCCGGGCTGGATTTCCAACTCTAAGTACGTTCAAGCCTTCGTCAGCAAGCTTCTCAGTTAATAAATCTACCGCTGTATTGCTGGGCGCCACAACCAAAATCTGTTTTCCATCCTGTTTAAATAAAGCTTTAATTGCCTGAACCAGGGTGGTGGTTTTACCCGTTCCCGGCGGGCCATGTACAATTGCAAGTTCGCGTGCCGACAAAATATTATTGAGGCTTTCTTGTTGGGAAACATTTAATTTTGAAACATTAAAAGCCGGAATGTCGCTCTTAAAAGATGGCTTTTGCTCACCGGTTAGAATTTTTATCAGTTGCCCCTCCTGTGTGTTTTCCTTCCGTTTGGCGGCTTCTTTAACAGCGCTCTGCATCTCATCGTAAGTATTGTTATCAAACAGAACTTCAATTCCAAGTTTTCCTTCGCTTGCCCAATCCGGAAGTTCTTCTGTTCGCAAAGTGATCTTTAAGCGGCTTCCTGCCTGAAAAGTAACGACACCTTCTACCCTATCGTTTTTAGGATCATGATTAGAAAAGAGCACAGCTGAGGCGCCAAAACGAAGCTGGTGTGAAATATCCTGGTGTGTGGTGCGCTCAACTTCAACTGTAAGATAATCGCCCCTACTCATTTCGGTATTGCGGATAGCGATTGGATACCAGGTTAAACCCGAGCTACGCCGGTCGGCAATTGAAGTTGATTGTGTTAACTGCTGATAAGAACGAAGATCTGCCTCTCGTTCAAGGTGAAGAAGATCTAAAAGTTTCTGAAAATATGGCGACAAGTTTTTCTTTTTTAAGGCTAAGGGGGGGCGTGCGAATGTTGTATTAAGTTGTATTAATTAGATTTGTAAGCTTTCAAGGCTTTACAAAAAGCTTCAGCTATTTGCTGGTAGTTTTCCTTTTTGGTGAGAAATGCCAGGTCTTCTTCATTTGTCAGATAGCCAAGTTCAATTAAAATAGCTGCCGACTGATTCTGATTCAAAACTGCCAGTTGTTTCTCTTTTATCCCTCTGGAATTGATACCCTCAAGATCTGACAATTGCCTTTGAAACAAAGTCGCTAAAAATTTACTTCTGGCAATTAAAGCACTGTCGTTCTGCGTGTTTTTTGCCGTATATATTTCCATACCTTTAATCATCGATCGAACACTCGGCCCGATGGTATCAGCAACACTATTGGCATGCAGCGATATAAACACATCTCCGCTTACCGCAGCTCTGTCTGAAAGTGAAATAAATTCGTCCGATTCACGCGTCATGATAACTTCAAAACCGTTTTTATTAAGATGATCTTTTATTTCTTTAGCAATACTCAATACGATATCTTTCTCATAAAAACCGCCTGCCCGCGTTACACTGTCTTTACCTCCGTGCCCCGGATCAAGTACAACCCTGAACGCTTTGGACATACCTATTGAATTGCTTTCCTGATTTTGTAAGCTTTGAGCCAAGGCTGTATTTGACATCAAAAAGAGGATAAATCCTGCAAAAAAAGAAGTGTGAACTAAATTCATATGTCAAACAAAAAAGCTTAACGGCTTTTATAGGGCAAAAGTACATAATAATAAAACGTCAATTAGGAAGATTCAAGAAAGGTAATCCTACCCTCTTTTGATTTTTATTTGCACATTCCAATTATATTACTTTACTTTGAAATACAAAGTTCTTTTAAATGAAAGAAAAAGATATTTACTCGGAGTTGAGTTCAATCAGAAATCTGATGGAACGGTCTGCCAAATTTATTTCTCTAAGTGGCCTTTCGGGAATAATGGCTGGAGTTTACGCGCTTATAGGTGCTCTCCTGGGATATAAAACAGTTTACCTTCATAACGGCGGACTGCGTTACAGGGAATATCTCGTAAACGACAGCACAGTTTTGTGGAAGTTATCTCTTATAGCCATAGGTGTTTTAATTTTGTCGATACTCACCGGAATTTGGCTTACTATTCGTCAGGCTCGAAAGAAAGGAGAAAACTTTTGGAACCCTGTAAGTAGACGCCTACTGATGAATATGTCAGTTCCTTTAGTCACCGGGGGATTATTTATTTTGATTTTGTTACTAAGAGGTGATTATGGCATCATTGCTTCGGCATGCCTTATATTCTACGGTTTGGCGCTTGTTGCAGCAAGTCATTATACTTTTACGGATGTTAAATGGCTTGGCTTATGTGAAATTATATTGGGTTTACTGGCTGCCTTATTTCCGGGTTATGGAATTGTATTTTGGGTTATCGGCTTTGGTCTTCTCCATATTTTGTACGGATCTATCATGCATTTTAAATACAATCAGTGAAGAACGTATTAGAACAGTTCGATAAAGCTTTTGAAAACCGCATTCGGCTTCAGATTATGAGCGTATTGGTTGCTAATGAAAGTTATGACTTTAACTCGCTGAAAGAGTTATTGAATGTAACCGATGGAAACCTCGCCTCTCATTTAAAAGCTTTGGAAAAAGAAGAATACATTCTGGTAAACAAAAGTTTTGTCGGACGGAAACCAAACACCCAATATTCTGCTTCGGCAAAAGGTCGCGAAGCTTTTAAAAAACACCTTGAAGCCCTGGAAAATTTAATTAAACAACAGAAAAGTTAATATTTTTTTATTCAATCACTTTGAATTTCAAAGTACTTTTAAACAGACAAACACAAAATGGAAACAGAAAAAAAAGGATTAATAGCATGGTTCGGAGAATCGGTATTAATCAAGCTAGCTCTTATTGGAATCCTTACTTTATTATTGCTTATACCCTCTAGCTGGATACAGGACCTAATATGGGAACGCCAAGCTAGGCAGGATAAAGTCATAAAAGAAATATCCGATAAATGGTCCGGGAGTCAATTGTTAGAAGGTCCGGTAATGGTACTCCCCTATAAAACGCTTGTAAAACAAAAAGATACCAACAGCAAAATCTCGTATAAAGAAGTATTAACGAATATTTACATCCTGCCCGAGACGTTAAATATCGTCAGCAAGGTTGAACCGGAGATACTTCACCGGGGAATTTTCGATGCCGTTGTGTATAATACGAAAGTTCAGGTAAACGGGAAGTTTAGTGCGCTTGAATTAAAAAAGTCTGGCATTGACCCCACTATGATTCTATGGGACAAAGCAAAGTTAGACATTGGTCTCAGCGATTTGAAAGGGCTAAAAAACAATCCCTCCATCAAATTAGGAAATTCTGTTTATGATGTCGAGCCAGACTTTAGCTCCTTACATCTCTTCCAGAATAATCTGATAATTTTGCCGGATCTGAGCCAGGGACACAACACTGCGCTAAACTTCAACTTCGATTTGGATCTGCGTGGAAGCAGCGAACTTAACTTTGTGCATCTTGGTAAAACCACAACAGTTAAAGTAGAAGGAAAATGGAATAACCCAAGTTTTACCGGACGTTATCTTCCCGAAGATCGAAGAATCACAAAAAACGGATTTACTGCAACCTGGAAAATGCCCTATTTCAACAGGCCTTTCCCGCAACAATGGGTCGAAGAAAACACTGTGATGCATACCATTTCAGCTTCGAATTCAGTAAACGATGATGCATCGTTTGGGGTAAAATTCATTTTACCGGTAGATCAATATCAAAAAACGATGCGCTCTGCCAAATATGCTATCTTAATTATTCTTTTGACTTTTATATCCCTATTCTTTACAGAGCTTTTAAACAAGCGAAAGGTCCATCTGCTCCAATATGTGCTGATTGGAGCCGCAATGAGTATTTATTATACCCTACTGCTATCCTTTAGTGAACGTGTAGGATTTAACGCTGCCTATTTAATTGCGTCGGTAGCCACGGTGACGCTAATCGGAGTATTTATTGCATCAGTACTTAAAAGTAAGAAGCCGGCTGTTATTTTCTCGGGTATCCTAAGCGTTTTTTACGGTTTCATCTTCGTAATTATTCAGTTACAAGATCTGGCTTTATTATTTGGAAGTATTGGACTGTTTATTACAGTTGCGGTGATGATGTATTTGTCAGCAAAGATTGACTTGACTAGAAAACCAGTCACAGAATTAGCGTAATAACAATTAGTGGCAATAAACGGCCTCTTCTCAATTAAATTCCATGAAAGTAAAATTAATTCTTCCTGCGCTAACCGAGGCTGAAAGTCCTTTTTGGCGACCTATAAAATATTCGCTCTTTCCTCCTCTGGGGCTTGCAACTCTTGCTGCATATCTTTCTCCAGATGACGAAATTGATCTGCAGGATCAGCATGTTGAAGAGCTACGATTAAATGATCAGCCCGATTTAGTAATTATACAAGTTTATATAACCAACGCCTACCGTGCTTATAAAATAGCTGAGCATTACAGAAGTAAAGGATCTTATGTAATATTAGGCGGACTCCATGTAACCTCGCTACCGGATGAGGCTATGAAGTATGCAGATACCATCTTTACAGGGCCGGGAGAAGACACATTCCCTTTATTTTTAAAAGACTTTAAAGAGAAGAGGCCGCAAAAGATTTACAGGTCGTCTGTGCGGACGTTAGAGAAAGTACCTCCAATACGGAGAGATCTTATAAAGCGGAATTTGTATCTCGTGCCCAATTCGATTGTCGTAACACGAGGCTGTCCTCATCACTGCACTTTCTGTTATAAAGATGCATTCTTCGAAGGCGGAAAAACATTTTACACTCAGGAAGTAGACGATGCATTGGCAGAAATAGAAAGGCTCCCGGGCAAGCACCTATATTTTCTTGACGATCACCTTCTCGGGAATACAAAATTCGCAGGTGCCTTATTTGATGGCATGAAAGGCATGAACCGTGTTTTTCAGGGAGCTGCCACCATTGATTCTATATTACGCGGCAACCTTATCGAGAAAGCTGCAGAAGCAGGACTTCGAAGCCTCTTCGTTGGCTTTGAAACATTTTCTCCCCAAAACCTGAAACAGGGCAATAAAAAGCAAAACCTGGAGAAAGATTATATAAAAGCAGTAAATCGTCTTCATTCGCTCGGGATTATGATAAATGGAAGCTTTGTATTTGGATTAGACGATGACGACAAGGATGTATTTAAAAGAACCGTTGATTGGGGTGTAAGTAACGGATTGACGACATCTACCTATCACATTCTAACTCCCTACCCCGGCACTGCTCTTTTTAAAAGCATGGAAATGCAAAGAAGAATAAAATCCAGAAACTGGGATCTATATGATACCAGAAACGTGGTGTATGAAACTTCGGGCCTGAACGCTTCTGAACTCGAAGCAGGTTACTGGTGGGCTTATAAAGAGTTTTACAGCTGGAAAAATATCCTAAAATCAAGCATGGTACATGATTCAGCTAAGCACAGTTTGAAACACTTCTTTTATACCGGAGGCTGGAAAAAATTTGAGCCAGTTTGGAACTTCCTTATTAAAACAGGAAGCTTGAATCATATGCTGCCATTACTGGAATCCATTTTGTCAAAAGTGAATACAAAGAAACCGCTTTCCACAGCACATAATCCCATTTTATCACTTAATGATTAACCTATATAATGCTTACTTTCCGCAAAACCTATTTCATTCTTTCTATCCTTCTATTCATTATAGAAGTACTCATTGCCCTGTTTGCACATGATGAATTTATCCGGCCTTACGTTGGTGATCTTTTAGTAGTAGTTCTGCTTTATTGCCTTGTCAAAAGCTTTTTAAACTGGTCAACTAGTACAACGGCCGTTTGGGTTCTTCTTCTTTCATACCTCATAGAAACCTTACAGTTTTTCAACATAGTTCAGCACCTGGGTTTAAGCGGTTCAAAAATCGCCAATATTATCATTGGCACCTATTTTACCTGGTTCGATATTTTGGCATATACATTGGGAATTTTATTGGTGTTAGCGATTGAAAAATTAAAGCTTTCAAGGGCAAAAGTACAGCAGGAGGATAAGGTATGGCATTTTTTGTAGATAAAGATTCAATAGTCAGAAAGATTTGGGGCAAGGGAGATACCATTCTTTTCATATTTGCCGGAGCGTCTGCCGAGTTTGCTTTAAACAAAGCCGTGGACTGGCTATATTTTACTGGGCGCCTTCCGGCAGATCCGCTTGGAAGATTATTCTCTACCGTTTCCTATGCCCGGAAAATTGTATTTTCCGAATATCATGATGCTCTTTACGCAATTGATAAAATTACTGCTATTCATAAAGATGTGGAAGAAAAACGTGGCGCTGCAATTCCCGATTGGGCCTACCGAGATGTTCTTTTCATGTTGATTGATTATTCTATCAGGTCGTTCGAAGTACTTGAGAGAAAGCTTACTAAAGACGAAAAAACAGAGATTTTCGATGTATTCTATCGCGTTGGACAGCGAATGAGACTTACCGGATTACCAATTCTTTACGATGACTGGTTAATTATGCGCCAAGAACATATTCAAAATAATCTTATTTATAGTCATTTCACAGACGATCTGTACAAACAGTACAGGCATCATCTCGGATTAGTCAGATACCAGTTATTAAAGCAAGCCCAGCTTCTAATTGTGCCCGAAAGAGTAAATCTTCTACTCTCATTAGGGAAAATTCCTTTGCTGTATCCTGTCTTAAAAATCTACAAGCTTGCACACATTTTTAAACTGGAGGGATTGCTCAGAAACATTATTCTTCCGTCCGCATATAAAAAGCAAATCGCGGACCTTGATGTTCGATAAAAACGAAAGTCAGGCCGAGCATATTCATCAGGTTAAAAACGATTGAGACGCTTATCAACGCATTAAACCGGTATAAACTAGCGGTTTAAAATACTAAATTAACTATTTAAACTTTTAAGAAACTAAGAACGCATTTTCTTCGTACAAGCATCCACTTGAACCTAATTTCTTAACAGAATATATGCAATTTGATGGCAATGCCGCGCTTTCCGAATCCGATATTAACTTAAAGTTAGTACACATAAAACCCACCAATCCTAGTGTTAATTACGAGCAGATCGACACTATCCGATTTGTCACTATTTTTTTTATTATCTGGGGACATTCCCTCTTAGGATGGAACGAAAGGGTTACCCACTCGTTTACCGAAGAATGGGTAAAAATCTTTGTAATCCAGACAGGAAAAATAAGCACTATTATCTTTTTTATCGTTTCCGGATTTCTTCTAAACTCCAGAATAAATAAATATACGCTCTTCTCGTATTTCAAGGAAAGAACTCCAAAGATCTACGCTCCCTGGATCGCAATTATAATTATTTTCATGGTGATATCTATAGTTCAGTTGATACCATTAAAAGACCTTTGGGAAACAAGAGATATCAAAGGCTTTATAAAATCTAATTATGCGATTTTAAATGGGCTTTTACTTTACAGCGCCTATTGGTTTATCACGACCTATATAATCGGGATGGCGTTGATTATAAGTTTAAAAAAACACATTAATAAGCCATGGCTGGGTTTAGTTTTCTTTTCCCTAACCGCATTCTATTGTCTAAATCTGCATTATATGTGGATTGCGGCAAATCATGCGAAAGCGGTATTATCCTATACATTTTTTATATGGTTAGGCATACAAATAAATAATTACCACAGTTATATCTCTGATGTATTGAAGAGAATATCATGGCCATTTGTTCTACTCGCCTTGTTCGGTTCTTTTATTCTGGCAAGCTATGAGGGATATTGGTTGACAATAAAAAATTGTGGAGATGCTTTTGCATCAAACAGATTCAGCAACGGCATTCTTTCAATCCTCCTATTTTTCGCCATGTTGAAATTTGGTAAGGTATCAAGAATCAACAAGCTAAATCCACGCAAAACTGTATACGGTATTTATCTTCTTCATCCTCTCCTTATCTTCGAGATTATGATAGTTATTAACTTCTATTTTAAAGATTATTTATCGACTGTAAATGTCTGGAAAGGTTTGGTTTTACAAATTATATTCACAACGTTTATCATGATACTAACTTACAAGCTTGTTAAAATCATTGGAAATTCGAGAATAAAAGGGATTATCGGGCTTAGCTAAGTGTATTTCATATTCCATAATTGTCGATTTCCGAGCATCTATTCAGTTTTTATTAACATGAGCACGGGACTGAAGTAACCCGGATTTAAAGGACTATAAACCATAACTAAGACCCGGAGTCGATTAGACTAATTCACCTTAAAATAATCGCAGCCAAGGCAACCTATTTAGTATTTATGCGTACCTGCTCATAAACTACTTTATATGAAACCTATCTTAAAAACATCGACACCTACCGCTATTGCGGTAGCACTTGTTATTGTTCTATCGTTCACTGCCTGTAAAAAGGATAAAACTCCGGTAGACATGACCAAAAAGGCGAGTGTTCAACTCACAGGAAGCCAAGAGGTTCCTCCAAATTCAAGTACCGGCACAGGTAGCGCTCAGGTAAGTTTTAATCCGGACACGAAAATCATAACTTATAGTATGACCTGGCAATTGGGAGTATCGACGGCGACTACCACTAACATGCATTTTCATGGAGCGGCAGATGGTACGGATTCTAAAAGCTCGCCACCGGTAATAGGCATTACAGGCTTTACTACCGCCAGTTCAGGTTCTATTTCGGGTACAACACGTGTACTTACAGACGAGGAAATAAATCAATTACTGGCGGGTAAATGGTATTTAAATATTCACAGCACCACTGTTCCTGGCGGAGAGCTAAGGGGTAACATCAAATTTTAGGTCCTGTGGCAGCGTCTTTAGTACAGACGCTGCTTTTTTAATATCCAGAAGCTTAGATTTCTATTTATAAGCTACAACTCTTTCAATTCGCTCACCACTTTAGCCATGGTTGCTTTAGCATCACCAAACAACATCAGGCAGTTGGGATATCCAAAAAGTTCGTTCTCTATCCCCGCATAACCAGCGCTCATTCCTCTTTTAGAAACAATAACGGTACGAGCCTTATCGACGTTTAACACGGGCATCCCAAATATGGGACTCTGGGGATTGGTTTTTGCTGCAGGGTTTACAACGTCATTTGCGCCAATAATCAAAGCAATATCCGTACTAGCGAACTCATCATTTATATCATCCATTTCGATGAGCTTATCATAGGGAATGTTAGCTTCTGCGAGAAGCACATTCATATGTCCGGGCATGCGGCCTGCAACTGGATGAATAGCAAATTTTACCGAAATATTCTTTTTTTCGAGAAGGTCTGTTAGTTCTCTAACCACATGCTGAGCCTGAGCTACTGCCATTCCATATCCGGGAACGATAATAACTGATGATGCTGAATCAAAAAGCATTGCAGTTTCTTCAACTCCTACCTCCTTAACTATAATATCCTGGCCACTGCCAGATGATGTTCCGGCTGTTTGTCCAAATCCACCCAATAAAACGCTGGTTAAAGAACGGTTCATTGCTTTACACATAATTTGTGTAAGAATAATTCCCGAGGTACCCACCAGCGCTCCGGCAATTATCAGAACCTGGTTGTTTAAAATAAAACCCGTCGCACAGGCTGCTATTCCAGAATAGGAGTTAAGTAGGGAAATCACAACCGGCATATCTGCGCCTCCGATTGGAATAACAACCAATACACCGAGAACTAAACCCAAAAACAGAACTCCGAGCATCCAGACTTCCATATTAGGATTGAGCACTAGTAAAACACACATAAAAACGATGATGGCCAAAAGCAGCGCATTAATTAAATGTTGTCCTTTAAAAGTAATAGCTCGCCCGCTTATGAGTCCCTTTAATTTTCCGAACGCAACCATTGATCCGGTGAAAGTAACTGCGCCAATGATAACACTTAGGACTACTGTAATAGCAACTGTGGTATCCATGGTTAATGCTGAGTTATCAGCTTGGCGCCAATATTCGGAAGTTGCAACCAGAACAGAAGATGCACCGCCGAAGCCATTTAATATAGCCACCATTTCCGGCATCTGTGTCATTTCGACCCGGCGAGCGGCCAGAGTTCCAACGGCAGAACCGATAATAATGGTGATGAAAATCTCAGTAAAACTTAAGACTTGTTTATCCAGCAGAGTTACCAGGATGGCAATAAGCATTGCCACGGCGCTAAGCATATTGCCACGGCGCGCTGTGGATGTCTTTCCAAGCATCTTAATGCCGATAATAAACAGAACTGAGGCAATCAGGTAAGCAATTTTTATTATTAGATCGTTGTTCATGAACTATTTTTTCTTTTTAAACATTCTCAACATCCTGTCGGTAACCACATAGCCTCCTACCACATTGAGGGTAGCGAGGAACAAAGCGGCAATACCCATAATTTTACTTAGGGAAGCATCGGCAGGGCCGGCGGCGACAATCGCCCCTACTATGGTAATACCGGAAATCGCATTCGATCCGGACATTAAAGGAGTATGTAAAGTTGGAGGTACTTTAGCAATCAATTCGAAGCCTACGAAACTGGCCAATACCAATACGTAAAGCAATACTATTAAGGTTTCTGCATTCATTCTTTGTTCTTATTAAGGATTTCCTGTGTAAATTGGTGAACTATATTTCCCTGATGTGTTATCAGCGAGCCTTGGGTAATATCTTCTTCCATATCCCATTTAAAAGCGTGACTATTTGCAAGATGCAGCAAGAGGGTACTGATGTTCACAGCATACAATTCACTGGCATTTACGGCAACCATGGATGGGAGATTTGCCTGACCGATAATGGTTATGCCATGCTTTACAACCGTAGTATTAAACTCACTTAAAGAGCAATTACCACCGCTTTCTACAGCCATATCCACAATTACTGAACCCGGCTTCATACTTTTCACCATCTCGTCAGTAACCAGAACAGGAGCTTTTTTACCGATTACCAGGGCTGTGGTGATCACAATATCAGCCTCGGCTATATGTTTGGAAATAAGTTCTTTTTGTTTTTGAAGATACTCTGAAGAAACCTCCTTGGCATAGCCGCCTACAGTTTCCACCCCTTCGGCTTGTACTTCTAAGAAACGCCCGCCTAAAGATTCTACCTGCTCTTTTGTTTCAACACGGACATCTGTAACCTCAACCAGTGCACCGAGCCGCTTAGCTGTTGCTACAGCCTGCAAGCCTGCAACCCCTGCACCAAAAATGAGAACTCGCGCAGGAGTAATCGTACCAGCGGCAGTCATCATTAAAGGAAATATTTTCCCTAAAGCATTAGCTCCTAAAAGCACAGATTTATAGCCTGCTAAATTAGCCTGAGAGCTTAGCGCATCCATTTTTTGCGCCCGGGATATACGAGGAACTGCATCCATTGCAAAGGCCGAAATCTTTTTTGCAAGACACGCTTCAACAACATCAGGAATGGTATAGGCATACAAAAAAGATATGATTACCGATCCTTCTTTTAAATGCAAGACCTCATCAACCATGGGAGCATTTACTTTAAGTAAAATATCTGTTTCGGATAATTCTAACTTTTTATCGGTAAAAATGCTTGCGCCTGCATTCTCATAAGCAGAATCATAAAAACCACTTGCAACACCTGCGCCTGTTTCAATGGCACATTTAAAACCTGCTTTTATAAGCATTTTAACAACATTTGGAGTTAGTGCAACCCGGTTCTCGGGTTCTCTTCGCTCTTTAGGGACTGCTATTTTCAATGGAATAATTATAGATTAAAATCAAATTAATTAAAAAAAGTCACTTTTAATAAAAAGCTTATCCTAAGGTATAATGAAAAATCAAACTAAAAAATGATTTACAACATCTTAGCTCCCTTTCCGAGACAAAAGCAGAAGCGCGAATGAAGTGTCAAGGTATTCTATACGTGCGGAAGATATCCGTAACACTGATTATTCCCCTTCATAGTAAAATATATCCGTCCTTCTATAAAACCCAACAATAAGTGGAATTAGCTGTTCTAAATCAAATTAAAAAGAATGAATTTCCAGGAAATCGAAAATCTGCTTGGGGCTGAAGCCGAATATCTTTTACGTTTTCAAAGCAAAACACTTTCCAAAGATTTGCTTCATATCCCTTCTACCGACTTTATCGACAAAGTGTTTGCGCTGAGTAACAGGAACCCGCAAGTATTAAGAAGTTTGGCGGCACTATACGGGAATGGCCGACTGGCAAATTCAGGATATCTTTCAATTCTTCCGGTAGATCAAGACATTGAGCATACCGCAGGTGCTTCCTTTGCGAAAAACCCGATTTATTTCGATCCGGAAAATATCATTCGCCTGGCGCTTGAAGGTGGGTGCAACGCAGTCGCTACTACATTCGGCAACCTGGCCATGATGTCGAGAAAATATGCCCATAAAATCCCTTTCCTCGTAAAAATCAATCACAACGAGCTGCTGACTTTTCCCACCAAATATGATCAAATCATGTTTGGCAGCGTGAAAGAGGCCTGGAATCTGGGCGCCGTTGCTGTTGGAGCAACTATCTACTTCGGATCAGAGAATTCGAACAGACAAATCATTGAAGTAAGTCAGGCTTTCGAGGAAGCACATAGCTTAGGAATGGCATGTGTGTTATGGTGCTATACCCGCAACAACGGGTTTAAAAAAGACTCCGTTAATTACGAAGTTTCCGCTGACATCACCGGACAGGCAAACCATATCGGAGTGACCATTCAAGCAGATATTATCAAGCAGAAAATGCCGGAGAATAACGGAGGTTTTAAAGCTATTAACTTTTCTAAAAGCGACCCGAAGATGTATGATGAATTAAGCTCAGAACATCCGATCGATCTGTGTCGTTACCAGGTAATTAACTGCTATATGGGCCGGGCCGGCTTAATAAATTCGGGTGGAGAGTCAAAAGGTGAATCTGATTTAGCAGATTCAGTAAGAAGTGCCGTTATTAACAAACGAGCCGGAGGGATGGGATTAATTTTGGGCAGAAAAGCCTTCCAGCGACCATTCGAAGAAGGGGTTAAGCTGCTCCACTCTTTACAGGATGTATATCTTGCCAAAGAAATTGACTTAGCTTAGCTTTCGGTAGCATCTTTTACAAATGCGTTTAATGTGATCAGATTTTTAATCGCATCGCCCATCGTATTATTGAAATAAACATAAACATCTTTTCCATCCTGTTGCCAGTCTTTTACGTATCCTGCATATTCTGATAAAAGATCATCTGAATAACTGCCCCTGTAACCGCCATTCGGACCATGGAATCTCAGGTAAATAAATTCTGCAGTTTCAATAAGCGGAGCCGAAGATGCCGGAAGATCATGAAAAACCATGGCTGCGTAATTTCTATGTAATAAATCATAAATATCTTCTTCATACCAGGATCTGTTACGGAACTCGACAGCCTCTTTCCATTGATGTTGAGGATCTGCAATATTTAAACCAGCAAACAAGTTTTCCAGCTGATGAAGTTGCTGAATGGCAATACTCGGAGGAAACTGTACTAGCAGACAGCCTTTTTTCACACCTACGGCAGAAATAATCTGAATAAAATGTTCAAGATCCTGCTGTTTAAAAAGCAATCCTTTAGCATGAGTAATTTCTTTCCAAAGCTTAAACGTAAATTGAAAATCGTCTGGTACACTTTCTGACCATTTTTTCATCGTTGAAACCAGGGGAACTTTATAGAATGAGCTGTTAATTTCTATGCTGTTGAATAAAGATGCGTAATAGGTTAAGCGGCTTTTATCCTGAAACTGAGGTGGAAACTCGCGTTTGGGAAGTAAAGTTGATAATCCACTAGTACCTGTATATAATGAGGCAGAAAAACTGATATTCATCTAGATTGAAATCAGCTCGAGTCATATTTTGTTTTAGGCAGGGGCACTTTTACGGTTTCCGAACCGGTGCAGCTCTTTTACTTCACTCTCACAAAACCATCCGGGACAGCGATTCCGAATTTCTTAGCAACCTCCGGATTATAGACACGGACTCTTGCTTTAACCATTTCCCACTTCAAATCGTCGGCTTTACCCGATTTCAGAAACTTAGCTGCCTGCTCGCCTGCCTGGTATCCCCATTTATAAATATCAGCACCAAAGGCAACCAGGGCACCGCGCTTTACTAAACCCGATTCACTTGTAAAAATGGGAATGTCTTTTTGATTGCAATTTTTTAAAATCGTTTCGAAAGAGGCGAAGACAGAATTATCAGGATTGGCAAAAAAAGCATCAATATTTTTGCTTAGCAGTGATTGCGTAACTAATTGAGCGTCTCCCGAGTTATTTAAAGGAAGTGCCTCTATTTGAACATCCAACTTTGCAGCCAAAAATTTTATCCGCTCTAAAGCATCAACCGATTGCGGCTCGGATTGATTGTAGATCATTCCCACCACTAGTTTATTTCCTTTAGGCTTAATTAATTTTGGGATAAAAGAAAACGAAGTATCAATATATGCTAACTCCTCCGCTACGCCGTGCAAATTAGGCGGCTCCTTTCCTGAAGCGTCGATCACTTTCATCCGTTGGGGCGTCGGCGAAACCATCATGAACACAGGAATTTCTTTCGTCTTTTGCAAAGCTGTAATAGTCGAAAGAGTTGTACAGGTAGCAATTAAATCTACTTTTTCGGAGATGAAGTAATTTACTATTTGAGTCAAGGTTGGGATATCGCCTTGAGCGTTTCGATAGATAATCTCGATCGTCTTATCCTTTTCGCTGAAACCATTTTTAGACAAAGCATCGGTAAAACCTGCGCGTGCCTGGGCAATAGTTGCATCTTCAAATGCATCCACGAATCCGACCACAGGAAAGCTCTTACGTTCATGTCCGCAGGAAACAATTAACCCGAATGTCAGACACGAAAACAGAAATGTTCCCCATTTTTTAAAATTCATCTTGCGTTATTTCTAATCAATAAAGTGGTATAAGAAGATGGTTTCGGCTGTAAACGCGGGCTTCTTTTGTCCGTTTATTTCAAGTTCGGCGCCAATGGTTGCTTTTGTTACCCCTCTCAAATTAATGATGTTCGACAATTTTACCTTTAAACGAACCTCACTGTTTACTACAACAGCCTGGGCAAATCTGAGATTTTCTATTCCATAATTAATCTCCATTTTTAGATTTTGGATATCAATAACTTGTTTCCACAAATATGGAATGAGAGACAAGGTAAGATATCCATGAGCAATGGTAGCTTTGAACGGACTTTCAGTTTCTGCTCTGTTGGTATCTGTATGAATCCACTGATGATCTAAGGTTGCATCAGAAAACATATTTATCTGCTCCTGAGTGATGGTATGCCAATTTGAAACGCCTATTTCTTTCCCTAAATACTCTTCAAATTCCTGGTGACTTCTGATTACTAACATTGATATCGTTTTTTGTGCATAATAGCATTTTAATTTTTTGAAAAGAAAATATTTCGAACTTTTGACTGTTGACTCGGATAAGAACACACTTCCCTAACCAAAATAAATGAAAATATTGTAGCCCCCCGAATCATTCCATATATTGAACGCCACTCTTTATTTGACGAGAAATCGGTGAGCAATCAGCTTTTTCCTATTTTTGCTTAATAATTTGTCAATTTTCATGGAAAAAACGGGAAGTATCCTTAAATCAATATTCGATAGTACAGATGATGTATGGTTTTTTATCGCGCCCGATTACTCAGTCTTATTTTTCAATCAAAAAGCATATGAAAATGGCAAACTTTACCACGGAAAAGAACTAAAAGCAGGAGATAATATACTCGATTATGCTTTAGATACTAAAAACAACGTAAGCGAGCCATTTATAGAAAGTTTTCAGAAGGCGCTTGAAGGTCATCATATTAAAGATGTGAAACGAATTGACTATGAAAACTCCAGTCATTGGTTTGAATCAAAGTTCGTCCCGGTTTATCATGAAGGAAAGTTAACTGGTGTATCCATAACGATTACCGATGTTAGTAAAGAGAAGCTGCTTGAGCTGGAACAGGTTAAAAACAAAGCAGAAATCACCAACCTTCTCAGAAGAAGAGAAGAATTTATGAGTATTGCCAGTCATGAGCTGAAAACGCCAATCACGGGTATGAAAGGATTTATTCAGACACTTGAACGAAAGGCCGCCGAAGATAAGTTGGAATGGTATGAAAATCTTTTACATAGAGCTGATTTACAGATTAACAAACTTACCAACCTGATAAACGAGCTTTTAGACGTATCCAGAATCGAATCAGGGAACCTGGTTTTGATCACGAGCAGATTCAGTTTGAAGCAACTTGTTTTTGATTGCCTTCAGATTTTGCAACCTATATCACATACTCATCAAATTGAAGTGGGGCTTAGTATGGACGTCGAAGTATGTGGAGATAAAAACCGCCTGGAACAGGTAATTTGCAATATATTATCAAACGCCCTCAAGTATTCTCCTAACGGGAGTAAGATAAGCATACGTTCAAAGTCAACCTCCGAATACGTGGCTTTATCTGTCAAGGATGAAGGATCCGGCATTCCGAAAGAGAAGCTCTCACTTTTATTTAACCGGTTTTACAGGGTAGACGAATCAAACATGAACAAATCGGGTTTGGGTTTGGGTCTATATATTTCAAAAGACATTGTAGAACGTCATAAAGGAAGGATAGAAGTAAAAAGCGAGGAAGGAAAAGGATCTGAGTTCACTATCTACCTGCCCAATTCATAGATTAACTATCGCCAACGAATTTTTCAAACCAAATTGCGTTGAAGAGGTTAACAAAATATACCATTTTAATTATGGCAACTTTTTCAGAAATTCTAAACTCAGGTAAACCAGTACTAGTTGATTTTTCAGCAGAGTGGTGCGGTCCGTGCAAAATGATGGCTCCTATACTTGAACAAGTAAAAGGGATGATCGGAAATAAAGCTACTATTTTGAAAGTAGATATTGACAAAAATCCTGCTGTTGCCAGTTCTTATCAGGTACAAAGTGTACCTACATTGATATTATTCCAAAATGGGCAGGTAAAATGGAGGCAATCGGGAGTTTTACAAGCTTCAGACCTAAAAAGAGTAATTGACGGCTTTGTTTAAAGCCAGTCAATTACTAATTGATTGTTCATAAAAAAGAAGGATAATTTGTTGTAGGGGTCAAAGCACATATTTACTTAATATCTGATAGATTTCGTTTACTCCATCGCAATCCTTAAATTCTTTCTTAATGGGTAGAGTTTCATCTTTAAGCCATATTTTCAACTCCGCATCTTTATCCATTGAATCCGTACCTTCTTTAGAAAACTTGCGGATACTTGAATATGGAATAGACACGTATTCAAGTCGGGTATTTTTGCATGGGACAATCAATAAAAGGCGCTTATTTGTAAGAATGAATTTATCCCTATTCACTTTATAAGCCTTTTCAACGTATTCATCATCCACTAAGATGAACCCATATTCCAGCGAAATCTGTTTCAATGAAACTTCAGCAGGATGACTTAAAAAACCATTAAAGATTCCCATAATAAAGAGTTTTTAGGTAGAACTTCTATTAACCGCAATTGCCCTTATCAGTTTTACAATTAAACTAACATTGCAACATTACAAGTTTACGTTGGCAACATGAAGACAACATGAAGATTTAGAAGTAATTTCAATTTCCCTATTAATAGTTTCGGACGGGTCAAATTCAACAGTATCAGTCAATTATGTCTAATTAAAAAAAAAACAAAAAACTGTATCCAATTTAAGACACGATCGTATACGGTTGCTAGATAATACAAGTGCCGATATCACACACTAAACCGATAAACTATGATAGTAGTTGCATTAACTAACCTTAACCCGATTACACTAAGATCACTTGAAGTAAAAGACCGATACGAAGCTTACGACTTATATTCGCTAAATCCCAATTATATTATCGCGTTTGTTAATGATAAAGAAATAACCATTCTTGGAAGCAAGAATCATAAAGACTTCCTTTACGACATCCTTCTGGAACATGGATACATATTTAAAGGCAGAAACGTAAAATACATGTGCGACGAACTGGATAAAATCCAGTAATTCTCCGGGCTGTCAAACCAGCTCTTTTTCTGGCTGTTAAACAAAGTGATGTAATGGTACCTTTTAACAAGGTAATTAAATCATTGTTAATACCTGCACGAAACATTCATGGAGAAGAAAGAAGCCGGAGTGCCAAAGGAATTTGTATTAAGATCACCGCAAACACTGCCCGTTGGATTTGAAATAAAAATAAGCGAGCAACACGAAAACTCACCATGTTGTTTTGAGATTTCCGGACCTGAAAAAAGCAGTGGCAACCGGGTAACACGCATGTATAAGGTCAAGGAACAGGACCACAATGCTTATCTTGACCTGTTTGAAACGCTATCAAAAGATTTTGGCTTGAGGCTTCCACAAAATCGTAGCAAAAACAGCCAAAAACGCAACTCAAATGTGCATTACCGTGAAGTTCTGACTGAAAACATCCATTCAGAAATGCTTCACGGTTACGGTGACCCAGCGGTTATCCGTGTCGAAGAAAGTGATAAAACTATCTATTATCTTCTGGTCACATCCAACGACGCTCCCCAATCCTTCCCTATCCTTCGTTCGACAGATCTGATACATTGGGAGTTTGTAAGCTATGTCTTCCCGGAAGGAAAAAAGCCCGACTGGGCATCGGAAGGCGAGTTTGAGAGTGATTACT
Source organism: uncultured Pedobacter sp. (assembly GCA_965650335.1). GTDB lineage: Bacteria > Bacteroidota > Bacteroidia > Sphingobacteriales > Sphingobacteriaceae > Paradesertivirga. The sequence goes on from CBFGOI010000053.1 coordinate 23,741, forward strand.
GGGCTGCAGAAATGCACCGGTTTGGCAATGAATTCAGGGTGTATTTTGTTGCTCGCAACAAAATTGATCAAGAGCTCTGTATTGGGATGGCAAGCTCTCGCAATCCCGAAGGCCCTTTTATTCCTGGCAAAATTCCTGTATTAAAAGGAAATGTAATCGATCCTCATATTTTTGTTGAAGATAAAAACACAGCATACTTGTTTTGGAAAGAAGATAACAACGACCTTTGGCCGGGTCTGCTCATCGAACTCTTAAATACACATCCCGGGTTTATCTTCGAACTATTCGACACTAATGAAGACCGGCTCACCGCTATTTTCATTAAAACACTTTGGCCCTGGATTAAGACCAGAAAAGCAATGGAACGCTTTTTTATTGTGCAGGTGTTAATTGAGAGCATTATATCAAGATTTCTATCGTTCTATAAACGTTTAGCGGATTTTGCAAATACACAAGAAAATGCGGTAAAACGCCAGATCAAGGAGGTATTAAAATACATGAAAACCCCTATGTTTGCCCAGCGCTTGTCACCCAACGGCTTATCACTTATTGGCGAACGAAGTAAGATTATTGAAAATGATTTAAAATGGGAAGCTCACCTGGTAGAAGGTATGTGGCTTAGTCAGCATCAGGATACGTATTATCTATTATATGCCGGCAACGATTTTTCAACCGACCAGTATGGAATTGGTGCTGCTATCGCTAAGTCGCCTTTAGGGCCTTTCAAGAAAATGCAAAAGCCTTTATTGCAATCTACCGAAAAATGGTGGGCTCCAGGTCACCCTTCGGTGGTAACGGCACCCGATGGAAAGCCTCTTTTGTTTCTGCATGCCTACTTTCCCGGTAAAACCGGATATAAAGAGTTTAGGGCTTTATTATCGATACCTTTAATTTTTAAACCGGATCGGGTTATGGTGGGTTGAGTTCATCACCATTGTAAGATCCACAATGCCTTTATATAATTTAAGATGAAAAAACTGAGCACTCAACTATATAAAAATACATTTGTTTCCACTTTCAGCGGAGACGAAAGTGGAGACCTTAATCCCAGACAAACACCGGATGTATTTTACAGTAAAGCCATCCCAACACCTGTAAGAAAACCGGCATTGCTCGGCTGGTCGGATGAGTTGGCGGAAGAATTGGGGGTACAAAAGCCTTCCGATCAAAAAGACATCGACATCCTTGGCGGGAATTACCTTACGCCGACGATGTCTCCATATGCTGCCCGTTATGGCGGACACCAGTTTGGCAATTGGGCCGCACAGCTTGGCGATGGAAGAGCAATAACCCTTGGGGAATGGGAACACGAAGGGAAATCATGGGATTTACAATTAAAAGGCGCGGGACCAACTGCCTATTCGCGCAGAGCGGACGGAAGAGCAGTTTTAAGGTCATCGGTTCGCGAATACCTGATGAGCGAGGCGATGTTTCATTTAGGTGTGCCCACCACAAGGGCGTTAAGTCTGGTATCAACCGGCGAGCAGATAATGAGAGATATGTTTTATAATGGCAATCCTGAATATGAGCCAGGTGCCATTGTAATGCGGGTTGCACCAACCTTTATCCGGTTCGGAAATTTTGAAATATTTACTTCCAAAAATGAGATCGAGAATCTTAAAAAGTTAACCGACTATACTATCGATCGGTTTTATCCGCATATATCAGGGGAAGATAAAGTGCTGAACTGGTTAAAAGAGGTGGTAGAAAGAACCGCCACGATGATAGTAGAATGGCTACGGGTTGGCTTTGTTCACGGAGTAATGAACACCGATAACATGTCGATTCTGGGTTTGACAATTGATTATGGCCCATATTCGTTCCTTGATGATTACGACCCGAATTTCACCCCAAATACAACAGATCTGCCCGGCCGGCGGTATGCTTTCGGTAATCAGGCCTCCATTGCCTACTGGAACCTTGGTTGCCTGGCGAATGCCCTCGCACCATTGGTTTCGGATAAAGACAAATTAGTAGAGGTAATCGAAAGTTACGAAGACATTTTCTGGTTGAAATATTATTCGATGATGGCTAAGAAGTTAGGGATCGACAGAGTAAAAGAGACGGATATTCCTTTGATCGACAGGTTTGATAAAATGCTGGCCGATTTAAAACCTGACATGACTATTTTTTATCAGTTGCTGCACTCTTTGCCGCTTGATATACAAAATGAACAGCAGGTTTTTAACCATTTTAAAGATAGCTTTTACCAACAGCCAAATACATCTGAGCTAATAGCTCTTTTTAACCTGATGGAGACCTATGTTAAGCGAATCGAATTGAATACCTGCAGTCGCGAAGAATCTATGGAATTGATGAAAAGAACCAATCCCCGTTTTGTTCTAAGGAACTATTTACTTCATCAGGCTATCGAAGAATTAGAACGAGGTAATCTTCAATTATTCACAGACTTGCAGCATGCCATTAAACAACCCTATTCTGACAAGCATGACCATTTTTTAAAAAAACGACCCGATTGGGCGAATGAAAAAGCCGGATGTTCTATGTTATCCTGCAGTTCTTAGCTCACATACATGCCCGAAAACGAGAAAAGCACCGGTCTCCCTGGTGCCTATCTCGTTTCATAAGTAGATGAAAAATATATAAAGAACAGTAAGCTGACTTGTGTTATCTCAGCTGATACTGATGTTACATTCGATCTGCGTAGGTTTATACAGATATTATGCCAACATTATTTTGAACTTAACTTATTGAATATTTGTGGAAAACTTATTATTTAAGAAGAATTAAACTTCTAGAATGATCTTGCCGATATGTTCGCTACTCTCCATTAGGTAGTGTGCAGTAGTAGCGGCTTTGAGCGGAAAAACCCTATAAATAATTGGTTTAAATTTACCGTTCTCTGCTAATGGCCATACCTGTTGCCGAATTTCATCCGCCAGCCCACTCTTAAAACTTAATTCCCTACTTCTCAGTGTACTTCCTGTTATAGTCAATCTTTTTTTTATTATAGAAAATACATTTCCCTGCAAGGCCGGACTTTGTGCATTTATGAAAACCAGACGACCATCCTCCCGCATAATATTGATATTTTTTGGAATGTAGTCCCCTCCTATCATATCTAAAATAACATCCATACCCACATTATGAAACTCATTTTCAAAATCATCCGTTTTGTAATTGACACACACTGCTGCACCCAATTCAGTACAAAAATTACATTTTTCGTCACTCCCGGCAGTTGTATACACGTTGGCGCCAAAGGCTCGGGCTAGTTGAATAGCTGTAACGCCAATGCCGCTTGTACCACCATGCACCAAAAAGTTTTCACCTGCTTTTAGCTGTCCCCGCTGAAATACATTATGCCATACAGTGAATACCGCTTCTGGCAAAGAAGCCGCCTGAATAAAGTCAAAACCCTTAGGGACCGGCAGGCATGATCCAGCATCTGCAACAACATATTCGGCATAGCCTCCACCACTAATTAAAGCACACACACTATCGTTAATTTTCCAGGTATGCACCTCGTCTCCGCATTCTTCAATAATTCCGGACACTTCAACACCAGGGATATCGATAGGTGCGTCGGCGGGTGGTGGGTACTTTCCCTTCCGCTGCGCTATATCCAGGCGATTTACCCCGGCAGCTTTAACACGGATAAGTACCTCATTGCTTGCAGGCGATGGCTTAGGTCTTTCTGTTAATTGCAACACCTCCGCATTTCCAGGATGACTTATAATAATAGCCTTCATTTTTTTAGGTATTTAGATAGCACGTTTGAAAAAATCACACATTTATTTTAGTAAGATCCATGATAAAATGTGACCTGAGCCAAGACCTCCCAGGTCTTTAGCTAAATTATTAAATAACAGATGGCATTACAATTGTTTGGATAAACCCGGGAAAGAGGACGGGGCCAGCGATTACATCATTATTGCTCTGATATCTTGACAAAAAAAATCAAACAAACTATCAGCAGCCACATGAAAACACCTCTACTTACCTTGATTTTCTCAAGTTTATTAATTTTCGGATGCAAAAAGGATGAAGGCTTCCTCCTTCAGGCCCAGAATCGCAACTACAATGTATCTTTTTCTGTATCAAATATTTCTGAAAAAACAGACGATCCGACTATTGGAACAGACAGTGTCAGGAATTTCGAATATTATATATACACTCGCGAAGGGTTAAGAATTCCGGCCACAGACAAAAACATTGTAAGGCTGGACAACTCGGTAGAAATAAAGGAGAAACTAGCACCGGGAAATTATAAAGTTATTTTTTTCTCAGCAGATCGACCTCTGGATCGTCATATTTCCGATCAGCCCGGCGAAGTTCCCGGATTTATTTATGCAAACATCTTTAATGTGTACCACAAAGCAGTAGATATCACGGTGGGGCCAGAAAAAATCAAGCAGTCTGTTGTTTTGGATAAATTAAATTCGACACTCGAGCTTGATTTATTAGATCATGTAATCCCCGATAAGGTAAGTAGTATATTGGTTACCTGGTACGACCATAAGTATGTAGACTTTTACGGTTTATCCTTTACCCCCACGCGAAAACAAAAGAGCTTGAAAATTAGCCGTGAGAACGAGCAGGGAACGATAGAAAAGTTTTCTGCTTCAGTATTTAACACCTCTGCTCCGATTAATATTTACATCACCTATCTGGACAGCAACGGAAATTACGTTAGTGGCCGGGAAATAAAGGAGGTTAAATGTTTGAAAAATCAAAAAACGACCTTAACGGGATATCTTTTCAACCCCGACACGCCGGAATTGCAGGCAACGATCAAGTCGAAAATCGATGAGCCGGACGGAGCTTAGTGTGAATATCCCTTTCTTCTGTATGCAAACTGAAACTTAGGAGTGTTTAGCCCTTTCCTCTTCGGCAAAGAATAATAACACCCGTTCTTGCGCATCTTCCCATTTCCCGCTGTCATTTCTTCTTAAAGATTTGAACAGCAAAGCATATGACGCATCAAGCTTTTTATTACAAATATGTTCTGCTTGGTCCCAGGTAATAGCTTCTAAAGCCTCTGTGGCTTGTCCGAAATACTGGTATTCCTTTTCACAAATTGAATCGCTCCAGATTAATTCCTCCCCATTTTTCTTGCCTTCGTGAATGCTTATCTTTCCTTTATTTTGCTGTATCATGCATCGTTATTTCTATGATCAACAAATCTTTTCAGGCTATGTTTTTTTGAAAAAATGACCATTCCTACTAAACTACGTTTAGGTCGGTCCTTCTTGATTGGTAGGGATGTTTTGGCAATTTCCCGTCGAAATTTGTTTCCCACTTTGGCAGATGTTTGACTGAAGACAGGAAAGAGCAATTGAGTGTTTAAAAAAATTAAGGCTAGACGTTTCAAAATGGATTTTATTAGCCTCTGACTGATAACAAGCAAAAAAACATCGCAAAACAAACAAACTCATTAAAAATATTATTATATATAAAGTAAGCTCTATTTAATTAAAGCCCAAATGCAGCCAGGAAGCAATGAATGGATGGACTGTGTTTTAAATGCACGAAAATAGATTTTAGAGAACATCATTTAAGAAAGCTAATTCTGCTGAATCACCTCTTGTCAAAATAGTTGATGAAGAAAAAAAAGGTATTGATAATTGACGATGACGTTTCATGTCTCGAGGTCATGCAAATCGTGATCGATGACCTTGGCTGCGAAACCTTCGCTTTTACAACCTGGAAATCGGACACCATTCAAGATATCATAAACATTGCCCCCGACCTTATCATTTTGGACGAATGGCTGATAGGCGTTAAAGGGAGTGAACTTTGTGTTATTCTGAAATCGATTAATCAGTTAAGAAGCATACCGGTTATTCTGATATCCGGAGTAGATGGCCTGGCTCAAATTGCAAAAAAATCTTTTGCAGACGGGTACATCGAAAAACCGTTTGACATCTACGAGATTGAAAAACACATACTGCACTTTTAGGGCCTGTTTTTGATTTTACCCATATTTCTATCCCATCTATTTTTACCCTACTGTTTTCTTGAGATCTGAGAATCTGGCATGGATTCTATTCAATTGAACAAATTTGAAACTTTTCAAATTGGTGAAAGTTGTCTAAAAACATTACATCATCTGCCTGGGCCGCTGAGCCAAAAGATCTAACAAATTTAAAAGTCTAGCATGCCGGAGAGAAAACCATTAGATGATAAGCTTCATTGGTATAAAGATGCCGTAATCTACGAATTACATATAAAAGCATTTCTTGACGGGAATGGAGATGGTATAGGTGATTTTGAAGGATTGCTGGAAAAGCTCGATTATTTACAGGACCTTGGAGTGACTGCTATCTGGCTGCTTCCCTTTTACCCTTCGCCACTTAAAGATGACGGATACGACATTGCTGATTATTATAAAATAAATCCCGCTTACGGCAACATAAAACAGTTTAAACATTTTTTAAAGGAGGCGCATGAGCGCAATTTAAGGGTAATTACCGAGTTGGTAATTAATCACACTTCCGACCAGCATCCATGGTTTCAACGAGCGCGAAAAGCACCTAAAGACTCGAATGTCAGGGATTTTTATGTTTGGACCGATGATCCAAACAAGTACAAGGATGTGCGCATAATATTTCAAGATTATGAAAAATCTAACTGGACCTGGGATCCCGTCGCACAGCAATATTACTGGCACCGCTTTTTCCATCACCAGCCGGATTTGAACTTTGACAATCCGTTGGTACATGAAGAAATCTTAAAAATTCTGGACTACTGGTGTAAAATGGGCGTGGATGGATTCAGGTTGGATGCCGTGCCTTATCTCTTTGAACGAGAAGGAACAAACGGCGAGAACCTGCCGGAAACACACGCCTTTTTAAAAAAAATGCG
>CBFGOI010000054.1:0-30396 GCA_965650335.1 uncultured Pedobacter sp.
TTTCTCAATTCACTACCGGTAAAAATGAATACTTTTTCCCGTATTCCATCATTTGCTCGTAAAACGAACCTGGATAAGTAACACGAACGTCGGTGATCTCAGTTCCCTTCATAATTGGAACTAACTTAGGCTGTATGAAACCTTTGTAGGGTTTAACATTTAGCTTGGCATAGCGTGCTAAAACCTCTTTTAACAGGTTCTGATCTACTTTTACACCAAAGTTTTCTACCAAACCTTTTCCAGCTTCGTAATCTCCCTCAGATTTAATGCGTTGTATTTCTCGTAGCAATTGACCGAATAAGGTTCGAAGTTTATTGTAGTCGTTAATTTTTGTGTAGGTTTTTCCGTTTTGCTTCACAAACTCAATTACATTCTCGGGTTTCCCTTTTTCATAAACCCAAAGTGCATTCAGCTGGCGATTGCGCATATGTGCCTCCTCCAAATTATTACCTGGCTTTAATCGAGTAAGTTGAGTAATTAAACCGTTCATAATATAGCTATCGTACTCGGCTTTTCCAACTTCAAGCGAGGGCATTACACCGATTTCTATAAGTTTTGGATCCAATATGTAATACAGGGCTACCAGATCCGCCCGGGCTTCTTCCAGGGTAGAAGAATAGTTTTTAAGAGTTTTTTCGGGCACACCAACACCTGGGTTAATTTGTCCGGAAGCATGTCCGATGCATTCGTGCATATCCGTATGTAAATCTGAAGACAAGTTACCATACTTTCGTATTCTGGCTTTTACGTCGGCATTAAGCGCAAACTCATCTAACACGCCGCTGTTAGCGCTGCTTAAATTATAAGCATGAACAATGTTGCTGAGTGAAACTGACTTCGATCCGTGTTCTTTCCGAATCCAATCTGCGTTCGGAAGATTAATGCCAATAGGAGTGGAGGGGGCAGCATCTCCGGATTCCATGATCACCGTGATGGCTTTTGCCGTAATTCCTTTTACTGTCTTTTTTTTATGTTCGGGCATTAACGGCGAGTTATCTTCAAACCATTGCGCTTTATTAGCAATGGCTTTAATTCTTTTTGTGGCCTCCAGATCTTTTAAGGATACAACGCTTTCGAAACTGCCTTTTTTACCGATGGCATCTTTGTAAACTTCAATAAAACCGTTAATTACATCCAGACGCGAAGCCGTATCATTTACCCAGGCAATGTTATAATCATCAAAATCCTTCAAGTTACCCGAGCGGTAGTATTTAACAAGTTTTTGTAAGGCATCTTTCTGTTCGTCATTTTCGGCAAAAGGAATAGCTTTTTCTAGCCAATAAACTATTCTACCTATTGCCGGACCGTACATTCCCCCAATCTTCCAGGTTTTTTCAATCACCTTTCCGCTTTGTTTAATTACCTTGGTGTTTAATCCCCACGATGGAGCGTTGTCCTTTGTGTCAAACTGTGCATAATAATTTTCAACTTCTTTTTGGGTAACACCCTCGTAAAAGTTATTTGATGATGCGACTACGTTATCTGTATTTGGGGATAAATCGACCAATTTCGGTTGGAACCCCGGATCAAATATGATGGGCTTGATCCTGATAAGGAAGGCTGCTATGGTCTCTGATTTATTTAAAGGAAATCCTTTTAGATTAGAATTAAGTACCAGTTTAGAAAAATAAGCATAGGAATGTTCTGGAATAAACTTTTCATTTCCATAATGATGATGATTGCCATTACTGAACCAAAATCGTCCGGCATAGGTTTTAAACTTTTGCCAGTCTACGGACTTTCGGTCGCCTTTGTAAGTGCTGTAGATATTTTCTATGGTTTTACGTACCAGCAGATTATATTTTCCGCTTTGATCATAGATGATATCGCGGCCGGATAAAGCTGCTTCTGATAAATAATAGGCCAGCTTTTTTTGTTGCAGACTTAATTCATCAAATCCAGGAACCTGGTAGCGCAGAATTTGCAGATCAGCAAAAGATTCTGCAGTTATTTTAAACGGCTTATCCTTTACTTTTTCTTGTGCAAAGGATTGGCAGATACTTAAGCATCCAATGCTTAAGGCCGACGCTAATAGACTTTTATATTTCATATGTAATTATTCAAACGAAACAGATGATTTTAAATTACCAGAACTAACTCTTGTCTGTTTCGGTGGTTGATAATATTCGAAAATACTAAACAAATCAACAGAAGAACATAAATTTTGTTATTGATCCGTATTATGAAACTTCCAATAACATTTTATCAGAACGATGATGTGGTTGTTCTTTCAGAAAAACTTCTGGGAAAACATCTCTTTACCTTTATAGATGGCGAGCTCACCGGAGGTATTATTGTAGAAACTGAAGCGTACCGTGGACCGGAAGATTTGGGTTCGCACGCTTATAATCATCGGCGCACACAGCGAAATGAAATAATGTACGCACATGGTGGCGTTGTTTATATGTATATCTGCTATGGAATTCACGATATGCTCAACATCGTAACGGGTACAGAGGGTGAATCTCATGCAATACTTATCAGAGCCCTGCAACCTACGGTTGGTCTGGATATAATGCGCTTGCGAAGAGGTTTTGACAATGATGACCGGCGCTTGTGCAAAGGTCCGGGAGCTTTGGCAAAAGCATTGGGCTTAAATAAAAGCTTTAATGGTGTTTCGCTGACCGGAGATGAGATCTGGATAGAAGAAAACGGCCCGGAAGTGTCTGCCGAATTGATAATTGCATGTCCAAGAATAGGTTTAAATATAGTAGAACCCTATAAGAGTATTCCCTGGCGTTTTTACATTAAAGGCAACAAATATATCAGCAGACCCTAATTTCAGTTTAATATTTGCAAACTATAATTCCTTGTGTCTGTTCCAATTAGAAACAGGAGAAAATGGAAACTACTCAGCATGCCGGCCTCGAAAAACTTAAAAGTTTAATCAGCAATGGTGATATAGCCATGCTATGTACTTTAACAGGAGAACAAATTCATTGTCGGCCAATGGCTACTTCCGATATCGATGATGAAGGAAATATCTGGTTTTTCACCAATGAATTTTCGCAAAAAGTGAATGAGATGGAAAGCAATCAAACAGTTGCTCTCTGCTACAGCAATGATGATAATAGTACTTATGTGAGTATCAACGGCACAGCCTGGTTGGTCACTGATCCTCAAAAAATGAAAGAGCTATTTAATTCAATGGTGAAACCGTTTTTCCCTGAGGGCTTAAATGATCCTAAACTTGCATTGTTGAAAATCCGGCCCAAACATGCCGAATATTGGGACAGCCGTTCTAATACAATGGTTCGATTTATGGGCATCCTAGGTTCTGCATTAACCGGCGATCGTAATTTGCGTGGAGAGCATGGCGAAATAGATTTATAAAAGGGAAGCTATATGTCGCTTTCTTTATAATTTGCAATTGCGCGTCCTAGTCGGTTTACCTCTTCATCTTCTGTGAACAGGGGTAATTCTGTATCATTATCGAGCTTTAGCCAATGCTCCTCCGTGTCTTTTTGAATTTTTATATATTCAGTTCCTTCTTTGAAAATAGCATAGATATCTTCCTCTTCAGGAAAAACGGAATAGGTTATATTTCCCAGTTCCAAGTCAAATGGTTCTTGCATGCCACAAAGTTAGCTATGTTTACATTCTGATAAAACTTATATTAAAATATACATGCAGTTTCCCACATGATAATATCTTCAAAAAAAGAATGGTATTATTGTTGAAAAAAACAATGAACTCGAATGTTGCTGTGGTTCGCCAAATAGCATGGCTTGCCTTAATCCCTCAATTTCTTTTTGCGCTGTTATTAATATTTACCTATCATCAATTACGTTTTCCCGATCCCCCTTTTTACGGTCTGGTATCTTATCTGATCATTTCTTTTAGCTTAAGGACTTTTATTCCTCACAGCCATAATAAAGGCATGAAATACGTGAAGAAAGATAAGTTTGCGGAAGCGATTCCCTGCTTTGAGAGAAGCTACAATTTTTTCACAGAAAATAACTGGATTGATAGATATCGCTTTATTACTCTTTTAAGTTCATCTGCAATGAGCTACCGCGAAATGCCTTTAACTAATATTGCATTGTGTTATGCCCAATTAGGAGATACCGTCAAAGCAAAGGAATATTATCAGAAAACCTTGCAAGAGTTCCCTAAAAGTGAGATTGCAAAAAATGGCCTGAACCTATTAAATGAATAATTATTCATTTAGTGAATTACAAGATCATCTTCAGAACGAATTTTTTGCTGAGCTAAGATTAAAAGCTAGGAGTATTTGTTCTATGGAAAGATGAGTGTATCCTGGTTGAGAATACAGTCGTAATTTTTTGGAGTTTTTTTTGCTTTTTATTTCGCCCACAATCATTAGTCAATTAATACCGTTATCTCTAAGATGAATAGATATTTTTTAGCATTGATTACCGCTGCTTTATTTACAGCCTGTGGCGTTAAAGAACAAGCAGATCAGTTACAGGCGCTCCAAAAATGTACTTATGAAATTGTATCGGCCGACAGCGTATATGTTGCCGGAACTGACGTAAGTAAACTGCTTACCAATGAAGGATTAAATCTGCTTCAGGCTCCACAGCTTGCTTTTGCATACATGCAGCAACGAGTGCCTTTTAAAGGTATACTTCGTGTGAAAATTACGAACCCAGGAAGCGAGGAAGCTGGTATAAATGAGTTTGAATATAAAGTAATGGTCGAAGATGTGGAACTATTAAGCGGTTTTATGACTGAAAAAATCTCTGTTGCTCCGGGAGGAGAGTCAAGTATCGTACCGGTAAGAATTGATAAAGATGTATATCCTTTACTATCAAATTCTGTAAATCAGCAAGCTATTGCCGATTTTTTATCCACTCAGACGGAAAAAAATGTGAACCTTACCTTTAAAATTAGGCCAAGTTTTTTAGTCGGTACAGAGGTGGTGAAATATCCTGACTATATTGATATTAAACGGAAAATTAGCAATACACAGTTAATCTCGTATTTGGAGTCTATTCCAAAACAGTAAAAAATCAGTATCATTACCGAACATTTATTTGGTAATGAATCGCATTGATCGACTGTCCGCAATCTTAATTCAGTTACAATCTCAACGTGTAGTAAAAGCTCAACAAATCGCTGATCGGTTTGAAATTAGCTTGCGAACGGTTTATCGCGATGTAAAAGCATTAGAAGAAGCGGGCATTCCGGTGATTGGAGAAGCGGGCCTGGGCTATTCTCTGGTAGAGGGTTACAGATTACCGCCGGTAATGTTTAACCGGGAAGAAGCGATTGCTTTTTTAACGGCCGAAAAATTGGTGGAGCAACTCACAGATTCGGCTCTTAGTACAGATTATAAATCTGCTTTGTATAAAATAAAGGCAGTGTTGCGTTCTTCGGAGAAGGATTACCTGGAGAATATGGATTCTCATATTGAAGTGCTGAAAACTCGTCGAAGGCATCATAGTCAACCTGATCTGCAACTTCTTCCTGTAGTATTGAAGGCAATTTCAGAGAGAAAAGCAGTTAGCATTACCTATTTTGCTCTTTACCGTCGGGAAACCTCTAACCGATGCGTTGAGCCCATCGGGATTTTTTACCAGGACAGTTATTGGCATCTTATCGCATTTTGCAGAGTTCGAAAAGCAATCAGGGATTTTCGCATGGATAGGATTTCAGAACTAGTTGCCACTGATGAAAATTTTGCCGCCCAGCATCCCAGTTTACAAGAATATTTAAAAAAAGAAAAGAAAGAGCTCGAACTGCAGGAGGTTAGTATTCTTGTAGAGAAAAGTATTCATCGATACTTAGATGAGCAAAAATATTACAACGGTTTTGTTTCTGAAGTTCACGAAGAGAACCACGTAGTAATGAACTTTTTTACCTCGTCTATCGAAGGTTTTGCTCGGTGGTTTATGATGTTCGGAGATCAGGCGACAATCTCCAAACCTGCTGCATTGAAAGAAAGAGTAAAAAGTATCGCTGCGAATCTATCAGCGAATTTAGCCTGAATATAGAAAAATCCTTTCTGCTAATCCCAATCAGGTATCTCAAATCTCAAATCTCCTGCTAACTTTGCAAACTCAAATATTTTGATGATGACAACGAATGAAATAAGGAAAGCGTTTTTAGATTTTTTTGCCAGTAAAGGACATCAGATTGTTCCATCTGCACCGATTGTGGTGAAGAACGATCCAACTTTGATGTTCACGAACGCAGGAATGAATCAGTTTAAAGATATCTTTCTGGGCGAAGCACCTGTTAAGTACCCACGTGTTGCCGATACTCAACGTTGTCTTCGTGTTTCCGGTAAACATAATGATTTAGAGGAAGTTGGTATCGATACCTACCACCATACCATGTTCGAAATGTTGGGCAACTGGAGTTTTGGTGATTATTTCAAGGAAGAAGCCATTGAATGGAGCTGGGAATTATTAACCGATATTTTAGGAATTCCTAAAGACAGATTATATGTAACCGTTTTTGAAGGAGATGAAAAAGAAGGCCTTCCCAAAGATCAGGAGGCATTTGATTTTTGGAAGAAATGGATTGCTGAAGATCGCATCCTTTTAGGAAATAAAAAGGATAATTTTTGGGAAATGGGCGATACCGGCCCATGTGGACCTTGTTCGGAAATTCATGTTGATTGTCGCCCTGATGAGCAACGCAATCAAATTGACGGTAGATCTTTAGTAAATAACGATGACCCTCAGGTAATTGAAATCTGGAATAACGTATTCATGCAGTTTAATCGCTTAAAGGATGGTTCTTTACAGTCATTACCCGCACAACATGTAGATACCGGTATGGGACACGAACGTTTGGTTAGGGTGCTTCAAGGGAAATCATCTAATTACGATACCGATACGTTCCAGCCGTTGATTCAGTTTATCTCAAAGGAATGCGGCATTCCCTATAACCTTGGTGAGAGTCAGGGACAGACTGACATTGCCATGCGTGTAATGTCAGATCACATTCGTGCTATTGCTTTCGCGATCGCAGACGGACAATTGCCTTCAAACAATAAGGCAGGATATGTAATTCGCAGGATTCTGCGCAGAGCCGTGCGATATGGATATACATTTTTAGGATTTAAAGAGCCGTTCTTCAACAAGCTGGTTCCTGTTCTTGCCGCTCAGTTCGATGGAGTTTTTCCGGAGTTGAAAGCACAACAAGATTTTGTTCAAAAAGTAATTTTAGAAGAGGAGATTTCTTTTCTAAGAACTCTGGCAACAGGCATTCAGCGCTTTGAGCGATATGCAGCAGAAGCAACTGCTGTTGATGGAGACTTTGCTTTTGAACTATACGATACATTTGGCTTCCCGATAGACTTAACTGAGTTAATGGCTCGTGAAAAGGGCCTGACTGTTGATATGGAAGGATTCAACAAAGCTCTTGAGCAACAGAAAAACCGTTCCCGTGCAGCAACAGCGGTTGATACGGGAGATTGGGTAATTGTTAATCCAGGCGAGGAAAACGAATTTGTTGGCTATGATAGTTTAGAAGCTGAATCGAGAATTCTCAAATATCGTAAAGTAACAGCTAAAGGAAAAGAGCAATATCAATTAGTATTGGATAAAACACCTTTTTACGCCGAAAGCGGAGGTCAGGTCGGAGATACCGGCTTATTGATCGGAAGTGATGAATCAATAAGAATTAGCGATACTAAAAAGGAAAATGCTTTAATTGTACATTTTACTGACGAAATTCCCGAAGGATTTAACTTTCAGCAAACTGTAAAAAGCGTTGTAGATAAGCACCGTCGCGAACAAACCGAAAATAATCACTCTGTTACGCACTTACTTCAGGCGGCACTGCGTCAGGTGGTTGGAACTCACGTTCAGCAAAAGGGATCTTTAGTTAATTCCGATTATCTGCGATTTGATTTTTCTCATTTCTCCAAATTGACTGATGAGGAAATCACGAAAGTAGAGGCGATTGTTAATCGTAAAATACGTGAGAATATTAGGTTAAAAGAGGAGCGCAGGGTTCCTTATCAGGATGCGATTAGTCGTGGTGTTACAGCACTTTTTGGTGAAAAATACGGCGATGTTGTGCGTGTAATAACATTTGATGAGAATTACTCGGTAGAACTTTGCGGCGGTACCCATGTTAAATCAACCGGACAAATCGGGTATTTCAAAATTATATCAGAAAGCGCCGTTGCAGCAGGAGTAAGGCGCATCGAAGCCATTACCGGCGAAGCAGCTGAGGCGTTTATCAACACACAAAACAATTTAGTTCATGAGTTAAAGGTTCTGCTGAAGAATCCTAAAGATCTGGCCAAATCCGTTGAGTCCTTGCTTGAAGAAAATTCTAAACTGAAAAAAGAACTGGAAAAAGCAGTTCTGGCAAAGGCTTCAGGCTTAAAAGACGAACTCGCAGCAAAAGCAGAAAACATTAATGGGGTAAACTTTATTGCCGCCAAGGTAGATTTAGCTTCTGCCGAAGCAGTTAAAAACCTGGCATATTCATTGAAAAATATGCTTGATAACCTGTTCATGGTTTTAGCTACAGATACTGATGGAAAACCCGGCTTAACAGTAATGATTTCTGAAAGTTTGGTCGAAGAGAAGGATCTGCATGCGGGAAATATTATCCGGGTTTTAGCGAAAGAAATCAACGGTGGCGGGGGCGGTCAGCCGTTTTATGCAACTGCCGGTGGTAAAGATAGTTCGGGAATTGACAGGGCTTTAGAAAAGGCGAGAGAGTTTATTGCTTAATCTGCCAAGGTTCATCCGATGAATATTGCAATGTGCCGTAGTCATCGGATGAATATTATAATTTCACAATCTTAAACTCGGTCCTTCGATTTTTCTGCCTTCCATCTTCAGAAGTATTTTCAGCCATTGGAGAAGATTCTCCATATCCTTTGAAAGTTAATCGTGAAAGATTTATTTTGTTGGAAATAAGATATTTATAAACTGTATTCGCCCGGTTTTCTGAAAGAGTCTTATTTGCTTTTTCATCCCCAACATTGTCAGTATGTCCGCCTATTTCAATGGAGACTGTTGGATTAGAGTTTAAGAAGCTTATCATTTCCTGAAGCTCTGCTTTTGACTCGGGTAGCAGATCAAACTTATTCGTTTCAAAAAATATATTTTTTAAAACCACCATTTTACCAACTTCAATTTTGTGTAAAGGAATCGACAGCTTAAACGGTTTGTCTACCGTTTCTGGCTTTTCAAGGGAAAAGTTCTCCGAGTAAAATAAATAGCCTTTTTTATCGACGCTGAGTCCAAACGATTTTCCTGCCGCAGGCATGGTAGCCAAAAACTCACCGGTTTCAAAATCGCTGATATCTTCAAAAATTATTTTATTCGTTTTTAAACGAGTTATTTTTATGTTGGCGTCTAAGGGCTCTTTCGTTTTTGCATCGTATACTCTTCCTTTAACATAAGTAACCATATTTGGACGAACGGATTGGGGTAGTTCAAATGAATAAATATCCATATTCCCGAAACCGCCTTTCATGCTCGATGAGAAAAAAGCTGTTCTGCCATTGCTGCTTACCATCAGCCCACTTTCCTCTGCGGATGTATTGATTGGGTAGCCTAAATTAACAGGCTTTTGAAAGTTCTCGGTCTCATCCTTACGACTTACGAATAAATCTTTGTTCCCAAATCCTGGCCACCCATTTGATGAAAAATAAAGGGTTTGATCATCAGGGTGAATAAATGGAGAGATTTCATCATAGGGGGTGTTAATGTTTGGCCCAAGGTTTACCGGGTTTGACCATTCTCCATCTGACCGTAATTCTGTTTTCCAGATGTCGGAGCTTCCTAAACCGCCCGGCCGCGTACTTGCAAAATACAAAGTTCGTCCATCAGCACTTATTGATGGCTGAGATTCCCATCCAGATGTATTTATCGGAGCGCCTAAATTGAACGGCTTACTCCAGTCTTTTCCTTCACGCTTACAAACATATATATCACAACGTCCATTTCCATCCGGACGGTTGCAGCCCGTAAAGAATAGATACATGCCATCTGGTGATATACATTGAGTACCCTCATTATATTCCTCGGTATTAATATTTCGACTTAAGAATGCAGCCCTATTCCATTTGTTTTCCAACTTTTTACTTGTGTAAAAATCTTCGTTATTATTGGCCATTCTTGTAAAGATCAATGTTTCCTCGTCGGCAGTAACAACGGGCAAATATTCATCTTTATCGGTATTTATAGTGGCACCCAGGTTAACGGGGTTAAAAGGAACGGGTTTATTCATTGCTATGATGCTAAATTCACAATCAGCAATATATTTTGCAGCCAAGGCCTTATTTTTTTCTGAAACGCCGGGCAGGGATGCATAGTTCCTAAAATGCTGCAGAGCAGAAGTGTATTCTCCTGTATTTAATTCGCTTTCAGCTAAGCCTAGAAATGTAAGGGAATGGAATTCCGGATCAATTTCAAGAACTTTCCGGTAATTTAGTTTCGCCTGCTCGTACTGTTTTAAAGTTTTATAAATGTCAGCGGATTGTTGATAGGCTGCCGCAAATGCGGGATCAATTTTGATTGCATCTTTAAATTCTTCCAATGCTTTTTCATACAAGGTATAAGCAAGAGCAGCTTTTCCTTCTTCATACTTTTTTTGTGCCTGCTTATTAGCAGATTTGATGTCTTTCTGACTGTAAGCCATGGTATAGCAACAGCATAGAAGAAGAACTAAAATTCTTTTCATTAGGCAGGTGTATTCGAAATATAACGCCAGAAGTTACGGAATATTTAAAAACTTGTGAGTTTGTAAGGAAATTTCCCATTTCGGGTTAGCCATTACATAGTCAATAATCAAAGGAGTCACCTCTTTTGCTTTTGACCATTCTGGCTGTAGATAGAGCTTACACCCGGGAGAAACCAGTTCAGCGTACTTCTCACCAAACTCAAAGTCACTTTTATTAAACACAATTACTTTTAACTCGCCTGCAACAGCCGCTAATCCGGGTAGAGGTGCTTTAAATTTCTTGGGTGAGAGACAGATCCAGTCCCACGTGCCCGAAAGAGGATATGCCCCTGAAGTTTCAATAAAGGTTTTTATGCCCCGGGACTGCAATTCTTTGGTTAAATAATCCAGATTGTAAATTAAAGGTTCGCCACCAGTTATTACAACTGCTTTCCCCGGATACTTTTCGGCGTTGGCTACAATTTGATCTGAGGAGGTAAGGGGATGAATGTCAGCATTCCAGCTTTCCTTAACATCGCACCAGTGACAGCCTACATCGCATCCGCCCAGGCGAATAAAATAAGCCGCCTTGCCTGTGTTATATCCTTCGCCTTGTATGGTATAAAATTCTTCCATTAAAGGAAGTAAAGTTCCGTCTTCTGGTACTTGATGTGACATTTCTTAAATTGGCTGCAAACTTACATAAAATTTGAGGGTTGAATTTCACAGAAACGCCATATATTAATGAAACATGAAAATCCTCATCCCATATCTAACATCTTAATCTTATGTTTAAATAATGAAGTGGTTCAAAGTCTTTGATACTCACATATTGCAGGAAGCCGATTTTATCCGAGCAATTACAGTAAACAGGAAAAAACTTTGTGCAGTGAAATCTGGAGATAAAATTGTCTTCACTCAGGCATATTGCCCGCATGCTGGTGCTGGTTTAAGTGGTGGATGGTGTAAGGATGGGAAATTGATTTGTCCTTTTCATCGTTATGAATATGATTTAAAAACCGGAAGAGGTGCCGCCGGCCAAGGCGACTATATTGATATTTATCCTTCAGAAATGAGATCCGATGGAATTTATATCGGTCTTCCTGAAAGTTTTAACTTGTTTAAATACCTATTTAAATAGATTAGTCAATCAATATCAGGCCAAATTTGTTACATAGAGTATGACTGTCCAAGAAATTGATAGAATTACCCGGGAATTTTATGAATGTATTTGCTTTAGTCCGGAGCATTATCCCAAATTTGACCATTTACAGGAATTGTTTTATGGAGATGGAAAGCTCATAAACGGCAATTTCGACAAGCCTCTCGAGTTTACGGTGCATAGCTACATTCAGGCAATGATGCATCAGATTGATGATGGAAATGCAACTTTTTATTCGCAGCAGGAAATATCCGATGTAACAGAGGTTTTTGGCAAAACTGCCCAGCGGATAAGTGTGTACGAATATTCATTCACAGCAGAAACAACTCAGCCCTGGAAACGAGGAGTAAATTACATTCAATATATTTTTATTGACGGAAATTGGAAAATAGTTTCTATGCTTTGGAACGATGAAAAAGAAGAGCTGGCAATTCCGGAAACTTATTTAGTGTGACGAGGTGTCAAATACTTAGCACAGAATTCAATACTGCTTAGAACCTCAATATCAGAAAAGTAGAAATCGTTTTTATCTTCTGTAATAATGCAGGAGCAATTATGTTCAATAGCCGAGTAGTATTCTAATCCGTCCTCAAAGTCCTGAATTGCTTTGTGTTGCAAGGTTTTTGTAACAGATTCAGGGGTGTTTGCAGCAATAGATATATGATCGCATAATATCCCGATTTTTTCCTTTGCTTTTACCGTGCGATGTTTCTTTTCAGCAAAATAAAAGGCGATAGCAAGGCAAATAGGCGAAGTGTATAATTTGAATTTATCAGTATCAGCCAGGCTCAAAATTCTCGATGTAAAAGGAAAAACGGGATATTCTTTGTTTAGGACAGAAACCAGAATATTAGCATCAAGAAATACCTTCATTTCTTTGATTCGAAGAAATCTTTTTTAGAGCCTTGCCGTGTTCTTTTCGTTTGATAAACAGCTTTACCCTCCGCAACCTCGTTGACCCAATCTGCTATCGGATAATCTTCTAAAGAACGGTAGTTATCCGAAGTTACTTTGTTTAAAAGAAATTCTATTAACCTGGACAAACTAATGTTATTATCCGCTGCGTATTTTTTTGCACGATTAATTACTTCATCATTAAAGCTTAAGGTTACTTTAGTGTCCATACATTCATTTAAACACAAATGTACAAACACGTATTGAATAAAAAAATATTACGTATAAAATGGCAAGAATTTCTCTTTCGGTTCTTCTTGCAAGGTTGGTGCAATAGTATTTAACGTTTTTCCATCTAATACTTGCTGATATAACTGGAGATACCTGTCTGTCATTAGTTCAGCACCGAAGTTTTGCAAAACGTATTTATGGCAGATTTCAGGATTAAATTGATTGTTTTTTATTTTTTCGATCAATTCTGCTTTTGATGTCGACAAAAATCCAACCTCAGCAGGAACAAGTTCGGGAAGTGAACCATATGGTGTGCCAAATACTGGGCAGCCGAAATACAAACTTTCTATGATAGCTAATCCAAAGGGTTCATGCCATAAGACAGGGAATAATAGACCTTTTGAGTGTCTTAAGGCTTCATTCTTTTCCTCACCTCCGATCATGCCTTTAAACTTTACATTTAAATACGGTGTAATCCTCAAGCCCATTTTTAGGTTTATTCGCGTTCCTCCAAGTACCAGGAGTTTCTCTTTAGCTTTATTTATTATTTCAATTGCACCCCTGACGTTCTTGACCCTCCAGGCAGCCTTAGCAAGAAAATGATAATATTCTCTTTTAGTCCCCAAACCCGGATCGCCATAATCAGAGAAATCAAGTCCGTTGTACACATAAATTTTGCTTCCAAAACGTTCCGCATGATTGCGTGAAACAAAGATGCTGTTGAGTGGAAGTTCAACTCCAAATGGAACATTTCCATGAATAGTTGTTACTGATGGTTTATCAAGATGTTGGCTTGATAATATGTTTAGGTGGACAAGATCCACATTTGCGGGAATTTGTTCTTTCAGTGATTTATTAGGATTATAGATAAGTACCTCTGCAAAATCACAGGCTGAGCCTTCTTTAACCAGATAACTAACCCGATGCCCTTTTTTAACAAGTTCGTTTCCCAGCCACCATATTACGCGTTCGGTACCTCCATATTGATGTGCAGGAATTCGGGTGTTGTTAACAATTAATATATGCATGAACTCGTTATTTTAACAATTAACTAATAATGCGTTAATTTGCAGCGAATTTAACATGGAGCATCAAATTAATCGATTTTTTAATAATTTTTATCGCCTGTTTAGGATATATACGTTTTTCCTGGGGGTATTCACGTTATTTAGATTTTGGTTTTTTATACGGTTAGCCGATTTTAATGAGCTTGCGAAAGTACCCGAAGATATAGTAATGGCGTTTTTACGTGGTATGCAAAACGATACCATGATAATATGTTATTTTTTGGCAATACCTGTTGTTGTTTATCTTGTGGGGGTTTTTATTGAAAGTAAAGAATATCAACGCAAGTCTGCTTTATTTACTGCCTGGTATACTGGAATTACACTCGCCATCACCGTAATTATTCTTTTCGTTGATCAGTATTATTACAACTATTTTCAAACTCATATCAGTGTAATTATTTTCGGTCTTGCTGACGATGATTCCCAAACGGTAATGAGCTCTGTCTGGACCGATTATCCGATAATTCGAATATTTCTTGCCTGGATTGGTGTATTGTTTGCATTCAAATATTTCCTTCAGCGTATCTATGCAACCAGGGAATATCGTTTAAATATCCCGAAGGGACTTAAGACAATTAGTGTCGTGCTTGTTCTCGGTGTTTTTTCACTGGCTCTTAAAGATCCTCGGAAAGCAGTTCCCCGTCAGATGCAAGCGTCTGACGTAAGCCAAAATAAATTTGCGGATTTTTTATCAATCAACGGTATTTATGCTTTGAAAAGCTCCTATACTGAGCGAAAGAAAAGCGCTAATATAATAGAAAATGAACTAGGCAGTCTTAAGGAATTGGGCTATAATACGCCGGTTCAGGCTGCTGCAGATTATTATACGGAAGATTCTCTTAAATCAATTTCCGAGCGGGAAGCTTTTGATAAACTATTCAGCAAAACTTCAAAGAACTCATTCCTTGAAAAAAATAAGCCCAACGTGGTTTTTGTTTTTATGGAGAGCATGAGCAACTATAATATGAATTTCGATTCGGACCAAATGAATCTCTTGGGGAGTCTCAGGAAACATTTTAAGTCTGATGTATTGTTCCGTAATTTCGTTTCCAGCGGAAATATTACCATTCAGAGTCTGGAATACCTGATGGTAAACTCGCCGGTTGGTTTATCGCAATCTAAATATCGCTCTACTCAACTTCCTTCATCGGTGGCAATTCCATTCAAAAACTCCGGCTATCAAACCAATTTTATAACGGGAGGAAAAGTCAACTGGCGTTCAATGGGTGAATTTGCCGCCAATCAGCATTTTGACGAAGTCAAAGGAATGAGTCATATTCAATCAGATATTAAAAATTGTAAGTCAAACAAATGGGGTGTATATGATGAATATTTATTTGATTATGTGTTTGAAAAGCTTTCTCAAAAGAATTCTTCGCCTAAATTCTTTTTTGTACAAACTACGACAAACCATACGCCTTTCGAACTTCCAGCTGATTATAAGCCGTTTAAGATTTCTATAAACGATACTTTAAAAGAGCGCTTATTGGTAAAGGAGGAACTAGCGGTAAAGAATCTTAATGCATATCAGTATTCTAATAACAGTTTGGGGAATTTTCTGGATAAAATCAAGAATTCAGAGTTAGGAAAGAATACGATTGTTGTGATGACTGGTGATCATAATAACTTAATGCTTTTCGATTTTGATGAAGCGCATCAATTGCAGCAAAGAGGCGTTCCTTTATATATGTATATTCCGGAAAAGTATAAACCGAAAACTTCGATTAACACATCTCGATTCGCATCGCACAAAGATATTTTTCCGACGATATTTAATCTTGCCCTGTCAAACAGTCGCTATTTCAGTATAGGAAATAATTTACTTGATACGGCAACCAAGTATGAAAATACAAAGTATTTCGGAATGAATATAGGTTCCTTTACTGCTTTTAGTAAAAGTACTGCAGTAAATTACTCGCCTGAGTCTGCTTTCTATGTCTGGAAAAATAAGACAAATCAAGTTCTGAGCAAGGTTTCTAAATCAAGTGAGGCTGATCAGCTTTTAAAGAGGTCACGAGCGAACTATGCTTTATCTATGTTTTATATACTGAACCAAATAAACAGAAACCAAAGAATGGCTCAGCTGTAGACTTCTTTTCTTGCTGAAGCTAAGGTGTTTTTGAGTAATCCTATGATTGTCATTAATCCAACGCCACCCGGAACCGGAGTTATCCACGAAGCTTTGGGAGCAACATTCTCAAAATCAACATCGCCGTAGAGTTTATATCCAGACTTTGTTGTTTGCGATATTTCACGATTAATACCAACATCAATAATAACTGCGCCGTCTTTCACCATGTCGGCTGTAATGAAATTTTTTCTGCCTATTGCTGCTACAATAATGTCTGCAGAGCGTACAAATTCTTCCAGATTTCTTGTTTTACTGTGGGTTAGGGTAACGGTGCAATTGCCAGGAATTGCATTGCGTGCCATTAAAACACTCATCGGACTACCCACAATGTTGCTTCTTCCAACTACCACACAGTGCTTTCCAGCAGTCTCGATTTGATACTCTTTCAACAATAACAAGATTCCGTAAGGAGTAGCGGGAATAAAGCAGGGGAGGTTGCGCATCATTCTGCCCAGGTTAATCGGATGGAAACCATCAACATCTTTTCTGTAGTCGATAGTTTCAGTAACCTTTTCAGGGTCAATATGTTTAGGAAGAGGTAGTTGAACGATTAATCCGTCAACAAATTCATCCTTGTTAATCTCTTTTATTTTTGCAAGCAATTCAGCTTCAGAGACAGACTCGTCATATCGAAAAAGTGAAGATTTAAATCCCACCTTCTCGCAGTTTTTCATTTTGCTGGCTACATAGGTTTCGCTTCCGCCATCGTTACCAACCAAAATGGCAACCAAATGTGGCCTACGACCTCTTGTTGCTAAAACAGCAGCAGCTTCAGCTGTTATTTCTTCTTTAAGTTTTTCTGATACGAATTTTCCGTCTAGTAACTGCATTTGGTATAAAGTAATAAGTATAAGGTATCAAGATTAATTGCTTACAATATTTTGATACATGTTCTATTATCGATTTAGGTAAAAGTATTGATCAGCTACCAAGTCTTTATACTTGATACCATATACTTAATACTCTAATCTAGCTTCAAAACTGCCATAAACGCCGACTGTGGTATTTCTACGTTACCCACCTGACGCATGCGTTTCTTACCTTTCTTTTGTTTTTCCAATAACTTCCGTTTTCGGGAAATATCACCACCGTAACATTTTGCCGTAACGTCTTTACGTAGGGCTTTTACCGTTTCTCGTGCGATGATTTTAGCCCCGATAGAAGCCTGTATTATTATTTCAAACTGCTGACGCGGTATAAGTTCTCTGAGCTTTTCACAAATTCTTTTACCAAAGTCGTACGAATTGGTTCTGTGAATTAATGAAGAAAGAGCATCCACCGGTTCTGCATTCAGACGAATATCCAATCGTACTAAATCGGACTGACGATAACCAATCTGATGATAATCAAAAGACGCATAACCTTTGGAAATTGTTTTTAAGCGATCATAGAAATCGAATACAATCTCGCCCATCGGCATTTCGAATACAAGTTCAACGCGATCAGAAGTAAGGTAAGATTGATTGACAATTATGCCTCTTTTCTGAATACAAAGCGACATAACCGGTCCGACAAATTCAGATTTAGTTATAATATTAGCTTTAATATATGGCTCTTCAACAAAATCTATTTTGGAAGGGTCAGGAAGATCTGAAGGATTGTTTACCAGGATTTCTTCGCCCCGGGTTGTGAATGCTTTGTACGATACGTTTGGAACGGTTGTAATCACCGTCATATTGAACTCACGCTCTAAACGCTCCTGGATAATTTCCATGTGAAGCATTCCGAGGAAGCCGCAACGGAAACCAAATCCAAGGGCAGCAGACGATTCGGGTTCAAATACTATGGATGCGTCGTTAAGCTGTAGTTTGTGCATGCTTTCGCGAAGTTCTTCGAACTCATCTGTATCTACCGGATAAATTCCGGCAAATACCATTGGCTTCACCTCTTCGAACCCTTGAATAGCTTCCTTACTCGGACGATCTTTGTGGGTGATTGTGTCACCAACTTTTACTTCGCGGGCTTCTTTAATTCCAGAGATAATGTATCCAACATCGCCGGTTTTTATTACATCTTTAGGTTGCTGTTGAAGTTTTAATGTGCCCACTTCATCTGCAATATATTCTTTACCTGTGGCCACAAATTTTACTTTATCGCCTTTGCGGATTTCGCCGTTAACAACTTTAAAATAGGCTACAATTCCGCGGAATGAATTATAAACTGAGTCGAAGATCAAGGCCTGTAATTCTCCATCCGGGTTGCCCTTGGGAGGGTGAACACGTTCGATGATAGCTCTTAAAATATCATAAACTCCCATCCCTGTTTTACCTGAAGCCGGAATTATCTCTTCGCGCTTACAGCCAATCAGTTCAACAATCTGATCTTTAACTTCCTCGGGCATAGCGCCGGGAAGGTCCATTTTGTTCAGAATCGGGATGATCTCCAGGTCCTGCTCAAGCGCCAGATATAAATTTGAGATAGTTTGTGCCTGAATACCCTGCGCCGCATCCACAATGAGCAGTGCCCCTTCACAGGCTGCGATTGAACGTGAAACTTCGTAAGAGAAATCTACGTGTCCGGGAGTATCGATCAGGTTTAAAACATAGTCCTGCCCATCCAGTTGATAATTCATCTGGATAGCATGACTTTTTATAGTGATACCACGCTCACGCTCTAAATCCATATCATCAAGCAACTGGGCTTGTGATTCACGTTGAGTGATGGTGTTGGTGTATTCCAATAAACGATCAGCTAAAGTGCTCTTACCGTGATCGATATGTGCAATAATGCAAAAATTACGAATGTGCTTCATTTGAACCGCAAAGATAGTTTTTTGAAGGGATATTTGATGTCTTAGCTTAAATTTGATAATGTTTTTAAGTGAACAATTAACAGATGCGATAAGTGATGCTATTATGCCGCGTGCAGGTGTTGACGCAAAAGTCAGGCTTATCAGACCAATAGCGGGTGGAAGTATCAATAAATGCTTCCAAATTAAATATGGCAAAGACCTGTTCTTTTTAAAGGTGAATTGTTCACTAAAATTACCAGCGATGTTCATTGCGGAGGCCGAAGGATTAAGACGGATTGGGCAAACAAATACGATTTTGACGCCCGAAGTTATTTGTTCTGGATCGGTAGCGGATCGGCAGTTTTTAGTATTAGATTGGATCGAAAGCGGAGTTGTTACCAGCACTTCTCAACAAGAGTTGGGAAGAAATCTGGCCCAGCTTCATAAATGTTCGCAGCCGTTTTTCGGATTGGATCATAACAATTACATGGGTTCTTTAGCCCAGGTGAATAGGCAAGGTGTTTCATGGACTGAGTTTTTTATTGAAGAGCGTCTAAAGCCCCAGGTTGAACTGGGAGAACTCAAGGGTTTGTTGGCCGGCTCAATTTTGGATCAGTTTGAAATCGTGTATGAAAAATTAGATTCTTTATACCCTGCTGAAAGGCCGGCTTTGATACACGGTGATTTGTGGAGTGGAAATTATCTGGTTAACAGCGCGGAAAAACCAGTATTAATAGATCCTGCAATCAGTTATTCCAATCGCGAATGTGATATAGCAATGACTACTCTGTTCGGAGGATTTCAGCAGCTTTTTTACGATGCTTATAATGAGGTTTTCCCCCTGCAGCAAGGTTGGAAACAAAGACTCGACCTGTGGAATTTGTATCCCTTGCTTGTTCACGTTAATCTTTTTGGAACATCTTATTTAAGCGGGATTAGGCGTACCCTGGCTGAATTTACTCAGTAATCCTTGCAGCATACGTGTTTGGGAATGTGAATGGATCGGCATTTCCTGTAATTAATACTGATTCCTGAACTTGTAATCCTTAAATTGCGAAAATTTTAAATTTTGATGCTGTGTGGTTAGAAAAATTAAAGCTCAATAAATCATTAGTACGCTCGATTACAGATGCTGGCTTCATTAATCCAAAAGAGATACAGGTTAAAACCATGACCCGTATTATTGGCGGACAGGATATAATTGCTATAGGTCCGGAAGGATGCGGCAAAACCAGTACGTATATTTTGGGCGTTTTAACCCGATTGAAAAATGGTTTTGAAGATGCTCCACGTGCTTTGATCCTGGTGCCTGATAAAGAAAGAGTTCTTGCTGTAATAGAACAATTTGAATTACTGAATAAAAATAAAACCATTCGTATCGTTGGCCTCTACGCTGCCCCGGGCGTAGAAAGTCAGATGAATGATTTGGCCGATGGTTGCGATATTGTTGTAGCGACCCCGGATAGAGCGAGGGCTCTTTATCTGAAATTGGGTTTGAATCTCAATAAGATTATCATGTTTGTTGTTGATGACGCCGAACTGATTGTAAAACAAGGTTTGCAATTGCCAGTGGTTGAATTAGCTAACAGCATTTCGAAATGTCAGCATTTAATATTTGCAGAGGTTTTGCACGATAGGATCCAGAAAATGATCGATCCCTTTATCAAACAACCTTTCGTGTTGGAGATTGAGGATTTGGGTGAATCTGTGGTAAATACCTATCAGCAGCTTCTGTACCATGTGCCTAATTTTCGCACGAAAGTGAACTTGCTTAGTCTATTGTTGAACGATTCTGAAGTGTTTACTAAAACTGTGGTGTTTGTAAACACGCGCTTAACGGCCGAAAAGGTGTATAATCATCTAAAGCTTACATTGAAAGATGAAGTTGCGATTCTAAATCCTATATTTTTCGAATCTTTCGGATTAACAAGTATTGAAGACTTTTATGAAAGCGATAAAATCAGAGTTTTGATCGTTGCGAATGAGTTAAAGCTGCATTTGGATTTAACAGGTATTCCTTTTATAATCCAAGCTGAATTACCCGAGGAGAAGGAACTGTTTATAAGTCGGATTTTGCAGAATAATTCCGATGAAGAAACAATGGCTTTGACATTCACAACTGATCTTGAATTGCCAATGGTTCGTAAAATAGAACAAGCTATTGGTCAGAGAATACCGGTTGCAGAGCTGCCGGAAAACTTGATTATTGATGTCGAGCCGAAGGAAAACGAAAATAAGAAACCTAAAACGGTAAGATCTCAAAATCCGGTGGAAGAAAAGGGGGCCGCCTTTCATGAAAAGAAAGCAAGTAATTCAAAAGATTACAACTATAGTTCGGGCTTAAAGGCTAAGATGAACAAAAAGAAAAATCATTGATTTGATTTCTAAAGATTCATAACTAAAGAAAGATGCAAATAGCTTGCAAGTAAACTTTAATTTTTGCTAAACTTTACCTTGAAAAACAGCATCACGCTATTTACCAGGCATGAAAATCCATTGGTTATTATGATAGGCAAATCGTCTTTTAAAACACCATAATAACTCCAGGTCCCTGTTCCGAGAATTAAAATAATCACCATAAAGGGAGAGATATTTTCCGCGTTTTTCTCTTTTACTGTTTTAACCAACTGGGGGATCATTGCTGTAGACGTGAGAACGCCTGCTAAAATACCTACAATTTCATCACTAATCTTCATTCAGTGTCTCTACAAGCTTTCAAGTCTTTTGTAGCATTAGCAACATCATATAAGCCTTGCTTGTTTCCAAAAGAATTTGTTACGTAGGTGATTACTGCAGCAATGTCGATATCAGGAAGGTGCGATTCGGCAGGCATTTTAGTGGAAAATTCTGTTCCATTTATTGAAATGATGTCTTCCATTCCATATTTTATAATGCAGGCCAATTTTGATTTTTGCTTTTTAAGGAAAATAGAATCTGTTAATGGAGGATATAATTTAGCAAGGCCCTTTCCATCAATACCATGGCAATTTTGACAATGCTGTTCGTAAATCTGTTTGCCGGTGGTATAATATCTGGCGTAATTCAATTCACTCTCGCTTTGACAAGAATAAAGAATGAACATCACCAGAAAAAGACTTAAAAAAAATATGATCGAGTTGCGCATTATTAATATTCCTTCAGCAAAGTTTTCATGTCCGAAATGAGTTGATCGACTTGCTCTGGCTTGGTTCCATCGTATGCGCCCCTGAGCCTTCTTTCTTTATCGACCAAAATAAACCAGCCTTGATGAATAAACCCGTCTCTTGCTGTCGAATCTTCTGAAACTGCCACGAGGTAATTTTTTTCAGCCAGACTGTAAACGGAGTCTTTTGTGCCTTTAACAAATTGCCATTGATCGCCTGTAATGCCGAGCTTTTCGGCATACCTTTTCAGTTTTGACGGTGTATCGTATTTAAAATCGATGGTATGTGATAGGATTTTCACGTCCTTATTATCTTTAAATTCATCGTACACTTTTAGCATATTTCTATGCATAATCGGACAAATAGAGGTGCAGGAAGTAAAGAAAAAATCTGCTACATAGATATGTCCGTCAAAATCCCTGCTGGTAACTGTTGCACTATCCTGATTAATAAAACTAAAGTCAGGGATAGTTTGATAAATGGTATCGGTTATTGTTTTACCGTTTACCTGTTTTTCTACCGCTTCGCGCTCACCCAATATTGGCAGGCGTTTTTCGGTGCTATTTTTACAAGCAGCCAGCATGAAAAGGCTGGCTGCTATAAAAGTTTTTATTCTCATTTTTTATTAATTAAATAATAGAGCTGATTAAAGTTATAGGTAAATCCTACGTGTATTTTTCCGACACTTCTTAGGTGATCAGTGGGTGCATTGTAAGCATTTAATTGAACGCCTGTGTTTAGAGCAATGTTTTTGTAAAACAAATCTAAGCCAACACCGGTCATCATATTATTCATTTCATGCTCATCAGTGAGTACACTATTCAACTTTTCACCTTTTGAGTATTCGTAAAAGTTCTGCAGCGAAGGTACAGCTTTGAAATTTTTTCCAATTGGTATTGTGTAAAATAGATTTACAAATTGGGTTGTACTATTTGCAATACTTAAATCGCCGCTATTCTGACCGTTTACTTTATAAGATGCGTTCCAGCTAAATCCGAATTGTTTATACCCAAGCATATAATTTAAATAGACAAATCCGTCTGTACTCCCTGTGCCAGGTTGATTGAGCAATAGATAAGTATCTCCGGCATTGTTTTTCAAATCATCTTTTCCTGTAGGTAATTTAATACCTGCACCGGCAACAAGTCTTTGGCTAAGTCCCGTACTACGAAGTTTCCGAATTAAGTGATAGCCTCCATACAAATTGATATCTCCTAAACCAGAAAGACTGGTGGTTTTTCCATGGTAATTGTATGAATTCGAATTATAGGGAACAATGGCGTTTAGTTCTATGCGCTGATGGATGAAATAGCGACCCCGAATTTCCATTGTCCTAAAAATCTCGTAATCATTCGGGTCGCCGTGGTGGTGATGAGGTACAGTTCCATCCGCATCCGACGGAATGAAAAAGTCGGAATTACTGGGAAATAGTTTATGATCCATTCCCTCATATCCATTGAAAGAACGATACCGATATAAAACACCAATACTGCTCTGGTTATCATAAGGGGTAATTCCCATGAAGCATCCGCATATATCGCATGGAAAAACCTGAAGAGCGCTAAGAAATAAGACAGTCAATATGCTTGTGTATTTAAGATTCATTGTTAAAAGTTTTAGTCAGAAAATATTTCAAAATCAATAAACATTGATTGCGTGCAGTCGCAATCACGAATGCGCAGGACAAAGCTTTTCAGTGCGAAAAAGCACCTTTTGCCGGCGTTTAATTTTCACTCGAAAAAACTGATAAATCAGAATTTGGGAAATTTAAAATCACTTGTTCCCGCTAGAAAAAACTAAAAAAGTTTAGGCGGCTGAAATATTTTCTTAGCGGGAGAAAAGAAATAAGCGACAATAGAACTTGTCAGATATTCGTCTGTTTGAAACGTAAAGCAGCGAAATGGAACTTGTTCGCTTATAAAAGCTTCAATACTATCTTTAAAAGAGCTTGAACTTTGTTTTTGTTCTTTCTCTTCGGCTTGTTTAATTTTTTTGTTGAGATAGCATTTTCCCTTACATCTAAGTTCGGGCTTGTTTTTATTAACGCAGAACGTTGTAGCAATGAATTCTTTGTTTAATGAATATCCTATAAACAAAATCAAAGGAGTAAAGCTTTTTGAAAACAATACAACAATGAGCAGGAAACTTGTAAGTCTGATAAACATAAAACGTTCGCAAGTTATCGCTTCGAAAAGTAAAAAACAATGATAAGTATCACTATATGTATAATTGAGCATTAAGTATAAATTTGCTATATGACAATGATCACACAAAAAGTCGCTTTAGAGGGAGTTCGTTTTTTTGCTTATCATGGATATTATGCGGAGGAACAAAAAGTAGGTAATGAGTTCTTAGTAGATATAGAAACGGAGACCGTTGTTGAAGAAAATCTTAAGGATGAGCTATCTGATACCGTTAATTATGAGCGACTTTTTGAGATAGCTTCGTTCGAGATGAAGACTCCGCGGAAGCTTTTAGAAACTGTTGCCCATCGGATTTTGAAAACTATACTTGCTGAATTTTCGCAGCTGGCTAAAGTTAGGGTAGGAATCAGGAAATTGAATCTCCCGGTTAAAGGAGAAGTGAAGAATTCATTAGTCGAATTAACCTATTCAAATAATGACCTTTAACAAAATAACCGAAGATCTTTTTTCTAAAATAACCCAGGTTGTAGGTCAGGAGAATATTATTGCTTCAAAAGCAGATATGGAACTGTACAGTCAGGACGAAACAGAAGATCTTCAGTTTTATCCTGAGGTGGTAGTAAAGCCAAATTCTTCAGAGCAGATCTCCTTACTGATGAAACTTTGCAACGAACACAATATCCCGGTAACGGCGCGTGGGGGAGGAACAGGCTTATCCGGAGGAGCGCTTCCTGTTTATGGTGGATTATTATTGTCACTCGAAAAGTTAAACAAGATTATCGGGATTGATGAACGTAATTTACAGGCAACTTTAGAAACTGGCGTTATCACCCAGATTTTTATGGATGCCGTTGCAGAAAAAGGTTTGCTTTATCCTGTTGATCCATCAAGTAAAGGGAGCTGTTTTATGGGTGGCAATATTTCGCTGACATCCGGAGGCCCAAGGGTTGTTAAATATGGAACCATTCGCGAGTATGTGCTTAATTTAGAAGTCGTCTTGCCCTCGGGCGAAATTATCTGGACTGGAGCCAATACGCTTAAATATGCATCCGGCTATAGCCTTACCCAACTCATGATCGGTTCTGAAGGAACACTCGGCATTATAACAAAAATTGTGGTCAAGCTTATTCCTCGTCCCGCTCACGACACATTGATGATGGCTTCGTTTCCGAGTAATGAGCAGGCTTGTGCGGCTGTGTCGGCTATCTTTCGTAAAGGAGTTATTCCTTCGGCTCTGGAATTTATGGAGCGAAAAGGGGTAGAGTGGGTGATTGAATACGATAAAATTAAGTTTGACCTGAAAGATGAAGCAGCCGCCTTTCTGTTGATAGAGGTTGACGGAAATAATATGGATGTGCTGTTTTCTGAATGTGAAAAAATTAATGAAGTACTGGAGGGGCATGGATGTTTAGATGTCTTATTTGCAGATTCTTCAGCACAGAAAGACGATTTGTGGCGTATCCGGCGGGTTATGCCTCTGTCGGTAAAATCAAACTCGATTTACAAAGAAGAAGATACGGTGGTTCCAAGGGCAGAGTTACCACAGTTGATTCGAGGGATAAAAGAAATTGGTTTTAAATATGGTTTTCAATCAGTCTGCTATGGTCATGCTGGTGATGGAAACCTGCATGTGAATATAATAAAGGGCAGCATGAGCGATGAAGATTGGACAAATAAGTTGAAAGATGGTATTCGTGAGATTTTTGCGTTAACAGTTTCCCTTGGCGGGACAATCTCCGGTGAACATGGCATAGGATTGGTTCAGAGAGAATTCATGCCGATTAAATTTTCGCAGACTCATTTAAGTATTATGCGCGGGATAAAACAGGTATTTGATCCGAAAGGCATACTTAATCCGGGAAAAATTTTTTAGTTTAATACTTTGATTAGATAAGATGTTTCAGTTGAGTATAGATAGTATTGACTTATTAAAGATTGGCTTATCAGTCATTTGCGGAAGCATTGTTGGCTTTGAACGGGAATATAAAAATAAATCAGCCGGTCTGAGAACCATGGTGTTAATTTGCCTCGGAGCAACAATATTTACGATGGTGTCCCAAAAGATTAACAATTTAAGCGACGACCGTATTGCTGCAAATATTATTACAGGAATAGGTTTTATAGGTGCAGGGGTTATTTTTAAAGACGGGCTTTCTGTTAAGGGTTTAACAACGGCTTCGGTAATCTGGGTGGTCGCATCGCTGGGAATGCTTATTGGTATCGCCAATTTCCAATTGTCTTTAGTTCTTACAGTGATCATTATTGCCGTGCTTACTTTATTCAGTGGCCTTGAAATACTACTTGATTTATTTTATACCAGAAAGATATTTAATATCACTTTTAGAGACGATGTTTTTAAAAGTCTGGAGGATCTGGAATTGCTGGTAAAGGAATATAAACTCAATTACAGGCGATTAAAACTCACTAAACATGGCGGAAAAATGCACGTGGTTTTAGAAGTATCTGGCAGTAAGAAACGTTTAGGAAAATTTAACGAGCAGCTAGTTCAGTTACATTTTGTACAGGATGTTCTCCTCACTTAATGCTTCAAAAGCAATCATTTTTTCGCGCTGAACCTCTGGGATAACGGTTGGCTTGCCCTCAGAAAAGTCATAAAAAACGCATACTGTTTTACCTGTGGTACACAAAATTTCTCCTTCGGGATGCTTAACTGTTAAGGCATATTCCACATCAAAACTGCAGTTCCCGATACGAGCAGTCCGAACGTAAGCATACACTTCGTCATTAAAAGCAATAGGTTTGAGGTAGTTTATTTCAGCCTTTCCGATAATTATTCCCTTCGACTTGCTTTCCCACTGAATTATTTTTTTCCAATACTCGGTATGTGCAATTTCGAAATAGGTTAGATATATATTGTTATTTACAATTCCGAAGGCGTTCAAGTCTCCAAAACGAATAGGAATATATGTCTTATAATTAAATAGGTCTAGGTTCATAAAAGGAAATTTTGTCGGTAAACGATTTTTATAAATGTCAATCTGACTTATCAATTAACGCTTATTTTTAGAATATGTTTTTGGTACGAGACTTGATATTTTGAGTAAAAAAACCTTAAAAAATAAATAGGAGGATTTTAAAAATGACACTTGTGAAATTTTCAAATGGTACTAAAAGCAATGCTTTAAATCCATTTAACGATGTTTTCGAGTCGTTATTTAACGACTCATTTATTTCAGATCGTCTGACAACCAAAGTTCCTGCCGTTAACATCGCAGAAACCGAAAATGATTTTCATATTGAGTTGGCTGCGCCCGGTTTGAAGAAAGAAGATTTTAAAATCAGTCTCGATAAATATGTTTTGAATATTTCTGTCGAGAAGAAATCTGAAGACACCCAGGAGGAAAAAAGATACAATAAACGCGAATATAGCTATTCCTCTTTTGTGCGCTCGTTTACTTTGCCCGAAACTGCCGATCAGACAAGAATTGATGCGGAATATGTGGATGGCATATTAAAAATAACTGTTGCAAAAAAAGAAGAAGCGAAGTCTTTAACAAGAGAAATTTCTATTAAATAATTGGTTTGTTTTAGATTAAAAGCGTTGTTTTCGAAAGAAAACAACGCTTTTTTTATTTCTCCTGCTCCAAATTTGTAAATTTGGACATGGTTAGAGAAATTCCTGAAACGAAAAGAAAAGCACTCAAAATTAATCTCGACGAAAATATCTATGGTACTTTTGCTGAAATAGGTGCAGGTCAGGAAGTTGCCAGGAATTTTTTCACGGCCGGTGCTGCTTCCGGCACTGTTGCAAAAACGATGTCGGCTTATGATATGGTTTTTAGTAACTCGATTTACGGTGTCGAAGAATCGGGAAGATATGTGAGCAAGTCTCGATTAAAAAAAATGCTCGAGCATGAATTTTCCTTACTAGCGGAAAGACTAACTGATCAGAAATATAAAGGCCGCAGTTTCTTTGCCTTTGCTAACACCGTAACAACACTAAATTTCAATAAAACTAATGATCCCCATGGCTGGATGGGAATCAGATTTCAGGCGACAGCCGGTGGTGAAGCCAACGATATTATTTTTCATGTGCGCTTATTAGACAGTGATGCAACCTTACAGCAAAATGTGCTGGGCATAATTGGTGTTAATTTAGTGTATGCAGCATATTTTTTAAGGCATGATGTACAAACGATGATTGAATCATTGGTTGATAATCTGTCGATGGGATCGGTCGAGATTGACGTAATTAACTTGCGCGGACCGGTTTTTCAAAATGCTAACGACCGTTTGGTTAATCTATACCTTATCGCCAAGGGCTTTTCCAGTGCTGCTATATTCGACAAGAATGGGAATGCTTGTCAATCAAATGATCTTCTTTATAAAAAGGATATCATGATTTTGCGAACAAAGTATAAGCAAAAATCGATACCCAACTTCGATCTGTTCAACAGCGCTGTAGAGCAGTTCAAGCGTTCTCAGGATTTAAAGGATAAGAACGTAGTGGTAATGATCGAAGTTCTGATGTCTAACACACTTAGCGGGGAACAAGAACTAGGGGCCGAAGATTTGGAATTGTTTGCAAAAAAAGCCGAAGAGCTTTCAGCTACAGGTAACAACGTAATCGTATCAAATTTTACAAGAAATCACAAATTGGCCCAATACCTGGCCCGGTGTAAGCCTCATAGTGTTGGTATTTCCACAAACATTGCCAACCTTAAAAGAATATTTGATGCTTCAAGCTTTCCGGATCACTATACCGATGAGTTATTGGCCTATGTGAGTGATCTGTTCAGTAAAAATGTTAAGCTCTACGCATATCCCTATTTGGATAAGAAAACAAATGAGATTATTACAACTCGTAATATGCCGGTATCCGCCGAGGCAAAGCCTCTTTTTGAGTTTCTAATAAAAAATAATTATATCACGGATATAGAAAATTATAATACCAAGGACGTTAAAACCGTCTAAATTTTTGGTATTTCTGAAAACCAAACAAAAAGACGACTGTTATTAAATCACCTATAATAACATGTCATGTTTGGAAAAACTGTTTTATCATTTACTGTACTTCATTTATTTATCATAACGTACTTAATTGTTACTGTCACTGGCGCATCGGAAGACGTTATGTTCATTCTGCATCTTATCGCTCCGCTAGTTGTGTTATCAACATTGTACGTAATTATTAAGACTTTCGGATATTCAAAATCATCTTTTGTTAAGAATGAAACGGAGGATTATAAAACTCTGTAATCAGCTTCTTGGATGAAATTGAATGATAGTATTGCGCAGGTAATCCCTATCCAGGTGCGTGTATATTTCTGTGGTAGTAATACTTTCATGACCGAGCATTTCTTGTACAGCCCGCAAATCGGCACCACCTTCAATTAAATGGGTTGCAAACGAATGTCGAAAGGTATGCGGACTGATACTTTTTTTTAAGCCAATCTTCTCGGCGAGATCTTTAATAATTATAAAAACCATTACTCTGCTTAAAGGTGAACCTCGGCGATTAAGAAACACATAGTCCTCTTTGCCAGGCTTGATGTTTAAATGTACACGCTCTTGATTCAGGTAAATATTCAGGTATTTAATTGCTTCCGCTCCAATGGGTACTAACCGTTCTTTGTCGCCTTTTCCGGTAACTTTTATAAAGTCGATATTTAAATACAGATTAGAAATCTTAAGATTTATAAGTTCGGAAACCCGCAGGCCGCAGCCATAAAGTACCTCAAGCATTGCTTTATTTCGCATTCCTTCTGCTTTAGAATGATCAATAGCTGCCATGAGTTTATTAATGTCGATAATACTTAATGTATCAGGAAGCTTTCGCTGAAGTTTCGGACTTTCTAATAAAAAAGCAGGATCTTTTGTGATAATATTTTCGATGATTAAATATTTGTAAAATGCCTTTATTCCCGATAAAACCCGCGATTGGGTAGGAGGAAGCATTCCTAATTCGTTTATCCAGTTAATGAACTGTTTTAAATCTTCCGTCTCAACTTTATCGGGTGGTCTGCTTCCGATGTTCTCGGTGTACTGATAAAGCTTCTCCACATCACGTAAGTAAGCCTCGACTGTATTATTCGATAACGAACGCTCCAGACGTATGTAACTTTTAAAGCCCTTTAATGTAGAGTTCCAGTCGGCCATCGAAAATTTCAGATAAATAAAATTAAAACTATTAAGTTTGAAACGATGAAATCATCATGAGTTTGAACTTATAATCGCAATGATTAAGACTCACGATAGCTTCATCTCCGTAAAAAAACAATAAATTCTAATGAAAATACAAATCATTAATGGTCCAAATTTAAATCT
>CBFGOI010000055.1:0-30233 GCA_965650335.1 uncultured Pedobacter sp.
CGCCTGGCATGATGTGCTTAATAATGACCTAGGTGGAAATTTAAGTCGCCAGCAGGTGAAAATGGAGATGTACGGAAAAGGAGAGGAGATGCTGGTTCGGGTATTTGGTGAAGGTCGCTTCGAAGACAAGGAGATGAGTGACATCGTTTTTGAGAAAGAAAAGAAATATCAGGATGCTTTCAGACCGCACCTGAAGTTGATTAAAGGTCTTGGTAACTTTTTAGAGAAATCGCATAAACAGGGAATTAAAATGGCCATTGGTTCTGCGGCCATTATGTTTAATATAGACTATGTGCTCGACGGTCTTAATATCAGAGAGTACTTCCCGGTAACGATCAGTGCCGATCATGTAGAAAAGAGCAAACCTGATGCAGAAACGTTTCTAAAAGGCGCTGAAGGTTTAGGCGTGAAACCTGAGGAGTGTATTGTTTTTGAAGATAATCCTAAAGGCGTGCAATCTGCTTTAAATGCAGGAATGAAATCTGTTGTGATAACCACCATGCATGAAGAGCATGAGTTTGAAGGCTTACCAAATATCCTGAAGTTTATTAAGGATTATGACGATCCGTTTTTGGACGAGTTGTTGAAAGGCTAGGATGTTATGATAAGCTTTCCAAAAGTTTGGAACTTTTGGAAAGCTTAGAGTTCTAAAAAAGCAAACGGCCCGACAATTGTCGGGCCGTTTGCTTTGGATTTAATTTTGAAATTATGACTTATTCAATTGATAATAAGCTTCGCTCCAGCGCAGCTCATTTTTAAATTGATACAGTTCAGTATTCTTGCCAATTTTCACAAACTCAATTCCAGCCATTTCAGAAAAATCCTGCATATGTTCTGAAGTTAAGTTCTGGCTGTAGCCTGTATGGTGAGCGCCACCTGCTAAAATCCATGCAGCACATCCTGTTTTCATGTCAGGATATGGTTTCCACAACACGCGTGCAACCGGAAGTTTAGGCAGATCATTTTGCGGAGCTACGGCTTCAACTTCATTAACAATCATACGGAAGCGATTTCCCATATCGACAATTGAAGCGTTAAGTGCCGGCCCTGCGGCAACATTAAATACCAAACGAACCGGATCGGATTTACCGCCAATACCTAATGGATGAATTTCGCACTTGGCTTTACCATCAGCTATTGACTCACAGATTTCCAGCATATGCGATCCAAGTACTAAAGGATTAGAAGGATCAAAATGGTAAGTATAATCTTCCATAAAGGCATTTCCGCCCGGAAGTCCGCTACCCATAACCTTCATTGCACGAACTAATGCTGCTGTTTTCCAGTCGCCTTCGCCCGCAAAGCCATAACCTTGTCCCATCAAACGCTGAGATGCAATACCCGGTAATTGAGCCATTCCGTGTAAGTCTTCGAATGTGTCAGAAAAACCTTTGTAGTTTCCTGCTTCCAGGAAGGATTTCATACCCAACTCTATTTTAGCGGCGTCTCTTAAAGATGAATACTGTGCTCCGCCTTTACGTAAAGAGTCCATCACCGCATAGCGTTCTTCATATTCTGCAGTTAAACGATCTACTTCAGCATCACTGATTTGATTGATTACAGATACTAGATCTCCAATTCCATGTGTGTTTACTGAAAATCCGAATTTTAATTCAGCCTCGACTTTATCGCCATCGGTAACAGCAACATAACGCATATTATCGCCAAAACGAACGAATCTTGCACCTTGCCAATCATTCCATCCTGCGGCAGCACGGCTCCAGGCGTTCAACTGATCCAATACTTCAGAATCTTGCCAATGCCCTACAACTACCTTGCGGTTAATGCGCATTCTCGACATGATGAATCCGAACTCACGATCGCCGTGAGCGCTTTGATTTAAGTTCATGAAGTCCATATCAATAGAACCCCATGGAATGTCGCGGTTAAATTGAGTGTGCAAATGTGCAACTGGCTTTTGTAATATCTTCAAGCCATTGATCCACATTTTCGCAGGTGAAAACGTGTGCATCCAGGTGATGATTCCGATACAATTCGGAGCTACGTTTGCTTCCTGGCAAATTGAATAAATTTCTTCAGTGCTCTTAACAGTTGGTTTAAACACTACGCGGACAGGTATTTGTGCCGCATTGTTTAAAGAGTTTGCAATTTCTTGCGAATGGGTCGCTACTTGTTTTAAGGTTTCTTCGCCGTATAAGTCCTGGCTGCCGGTTACAAACCAAACTTCTAGTTTTTTTAAGTCGATCATTATTTTATTTACGAATTTTTATTTACGATTTTTATGTGCTTCTCACCTTACTGTCCGTAATAGGAGTTAGGTCCATGTTTTCTTTCAAAATGCTTCTTTATGAGCGAATCCTTTAAACGCGGTGCGCTTGGGTTGATTTGCTCGGTCAGTAAAGCCATTTTAGCCACTGTTTCCAGTACAGCGCTGTTGTATACTGCTTTGTCAGCCGTTTTTCCCCAGGTAAAAGGAGCATGATTACCTACAAGGATCATTTCAACTTCTTCATAGCTTAATCCTTTTTCAGTGAAGCAATCCATAATCTGGAAGCCCGTTTGATATTCATAGTCCCCTTCAATCATGCTGTCTTTCATCGGAGCAGCACATGGAATGTCAGCCGTCAGGTGGTCTGCATGAGTGGTGCCATAGTTCGGAATATCTCTTTGACTCTGTGCCCAAGCCGTTCCGTATGTAGAGTGTGTGTGTACAATTCCACCGATTTTCTCCCAGTGCTTGTATAAAACAGCGTGGGTTAAGGTGTCGGATGATGGACGAAGGTCGCCTTCGATTGTTTTACCTTCAAAGTCTACAATTACCATCTTTTCCGGTGAAAGATCCTCGTAGGGTACTCCGCTTGGTTTAATAGCGAAAACGCCTAATTCGCGGTCTGCTGCACTTACATTGCCGAAAGTGAATAATACCAAGCCAAGCTTTGGCAGTTGCATGTTGGCTTTATAAGCCTCTTCTTTTATATGTTGATACTTGCTCATTATTAATTCAAAAGTCAAAATTCAAAAGACAAAAATTCAAAAGTCAAAAAATTAAATTAATGCTTTAATCTAACTATTGATGGTTTGTTCGGTTTCCGCGGCAATGAAGTTTTCTACTAATGCTCCGGCTTCGCTGTACTGCTCGTAACGTTTCGCGTAAATAGCTGCGCGTTCAGGATCCGGATGATATTCAGCATCAAAACCTTGTCCCATTGCATTCATCGCATCTTCAACTTTAGGATAAATTCCTGCGGCTGTAGCAGCAAACATTGCTGCGCCAATTGCACAGGTTTGATCCGACTTATGGATTTTGATGGGCATGTTTAAGACATCAGCCATCATTTGCATGATGAATGGAGACTTCTTTGCAACGCCACCTAATCCGATTAAACCTTTAACAGGAATGCCTTGTTCGTTAAAACGATCAACGATTTTCTTGGCACCAAAGCAGGTTGATTCAACCAGGGCACGGAAAATTCTAACAGCATCACTGCCTAAGTCTAATCCTAAGAAAGCTCCTTTTAACAATTGATTTGCATCCGGAGTTCTTCTTCCGTTTAACCATTCGATTGCAATTTCACCACCTTCTTCAACAGGCAGTTCGTTTGCTCTTTTGCTTAATTCAGGTATAATCTTGGATTCAACCTCATCAATTAATTTCTGAGCAGTTTCTGCATCTATTAACTGAGTTTGCGCCAAAAGATTTTTCACCGGCCAGGCCAATACATTCTTTAACCAGGCATATGCATCGCCAAAAGCAGACTGACCAGCTTCCATACCAATCATCCCTGGAATAATAGAGCCATTCACCTGCCCGCATATACCATTTACCAAGGTCCCTTGTACTTCATCGATGGGAGCAACAAGCATATCGCATGTTGAAGTTCCCATTACCTTGCTCAAATAATAAGGTTCGATCTGTCCGCCAACGGCACCCATGTGTGCGTCGAATGCACCGATTCCAATCACTACATCTTGAGGTAAGCCAAGTTTTTCGGCCCACTCTGCACTGATTTTTCCGGCTCGCTCGGAGGAAGTATAGGTTTTGGCAGGAATTTTAGAGGTGAATCCTGCTAAAAGAGGGTCAAGACTTGCAAAAAAGTTTTCCGGCGGAAGGCCACCAAACTCTTCAGCCCAAAGCGCTTTGTGTCCGGCAGAGCAAACGCCACGTTTAATTTCTGATACTTGATTTCCTCCTGTTAGAAGAAATGGCACCCAGTCGCAATGCTCAACCCAAGAGTGAATGGCATTCCGAACTTTTTCATCTTCTCTTAAAATATGAAGTAATTTTGCCCAAAACCATTCGGATGAATAAATGCCACCAACCAGTTGCAGATAATTCGTATCAAATTTTTCTGCATGAGCATTGATTTCAGCAGCTTCATTTACCGATGTGTGGTCTTTCCAAAGCACAAACATGGCATTTGGATTGTTTTCAAACTCTGGTTTTAATGCCAGAGGTGTTCCTGTTTCATCTACGGCAACTGGCGTTGATCCGGTGGTATCGACAGAAATGGCTTTGATGTTTTTTGCGACATCAGCTCCCGCGATGGATATACATTCTTTAATGGTTTTTTCCAGCCCTTCAACATAGTCCAGAGGATGTTGTCTGAACTGGTTTTCTGATGGATTGCAAAACAAACCTTGTTTCCATCTGGGATAATAATAAACCGCGGCTGCTATTTCTGCTCCATTAGATGCATCTACTATAACAGAGCGAACGGAATCTGTTCCGTAATCTACTCCGATAACATAAGGGTGAGTATTCATATTGTGGTTATTCGTGTCTAATTAACACTTATTTTTTTGAATATTAAAATTCTGGGTAAGATTTTCTTAAAAAAATAGTTTTATAGTTTTTTGTTTGACAGAAAAACTTCAATGAGGCAGGCGCTTTAACGAGCACTTTCATTATTGAAAAGCCGTTGGATTTGGTATGAAATTCAAAAAAGTTTGGAATTTATCCTTATAAATTGCAGGATCAAGTTTGTAATAATACGCACCTTTTTTAGAACCTATTTTGTCTTTTTCATTCTGACGTATGAGCAAGCCTGTAGACAAAAGTTTTCTGCTGAAATTTCGTTTATCCAGTTCGGTTTCATATACATTCTCATAAAGAGTTTGTATTTGCGGGATAGTAAATTTTTGGGGAAGAAGCTCAAATAAAATGGGATGTAAAGCGGCCTTGTATCGAAGCATTTCCTTGGCTTTTTTAACCATATAGTCGTGGTCGAAAATAAGTTTGGGCGCTTCTTTTAATGGGAACCATTCTGCATGATACTCGTCGCTCAATTGCTTTTCATATTTGTGGATGTCAATAAATGCAAAATATGCTACACTTAGGGTGCGTTCAATCGGATCACGCTGCGGCTCCGCAAAAATCTGAAACTGTTCCATATATACCCCCTCCAGGCCGGTTAATTGCTTAAGGATTCTTGCTGCAGCTTCATCTGTGTTTTCAGTCGGTTCAACAAAGCCTCCCATCAAGCTCCATTTGTTTTTTTCGGGCTCAAAGCCCCGCTGAATAAGCAAAAGTTTCAGGGTTTCTCCATCAAAGCCAAAAATTATGCAATCAATTGCAACGAGGATGCGTGTTTGTTTGGAATATCTGGTCATTTCGATACAATGATAAAGTATATCTGTTTAACTGACAATTATTAACCTAATTTTTCTTTTGGCTTAAGTTTCGTTAAATCATCGCCGCTATCACGAAAATATATTTATTTTAATTGTAATATTGACATTTAAAAAAAACCTCTTACCTTAGTTTTTTATAACCAGTAAAAAGACTAACCCGAAACTATTAATTTAATCTCCTTTAATATGGAATTACTTAGACTATCACGTGCATTAGGTATTGCTGCAGGCCTTTTGTTAGGCTCAACAGTTGCTTCCAGAGCGCAAAATCAAATACTAATTAACGCTAATCCCGCAGAAGCGAAACATGTAATAAGCAAGCACATTTATGGACATTTCGCAGAACACTTAGGACGTAGTATTTACGGTGGTTTTTATGTTGGCGAGGATTCGAAAATTCCGAATACGAAAGGTATACGAAATGATGTAGTTGCCGCATTAAAAACCCTTAAGGTTCCGAACCTTCGTTGGCCGGGAGGATGTTTTGCCGATACATACCATTGGAAAGATGGAATCGGGCCCAAGGAAAATCGTCCCACAATTGTGAACACCTGGTGGGGTGGAGTTACAGAGAATAATAGTTTTGGTACGCACGATTTTTTAAACATGTGTGAGTTGTTAGGAACTGAACCTTATTTGGCAGGAAATATGGCCACCGGTACGGTACAGGAAATGGCAGATTGGAACCAGTATGTGAACTTTAAAGGAGAGAGTCCGATGTCCAAACTTCGTCGTGAAAACGGCAGAAATGAACCCTGGAAAGTTAAATATTGGGGAATCGGTAACGAAGCATGGGGTTGTGGCGGAAATATGACGCCCGAATATTATGCCAATGAATTCCGGAGATTTTCAACTTTTATGAGTGATTGGAGCAATACAGGCGGGCTTTTCAGAATTGCATCGGGTGCTAATTCATCGGATTACAACTGGACAGAAGTAATTATGAAAAACGTTCCAAAAAATCTGATCGAGGGGATGGCCCTTCATCATTACTCGGTAATTGACTGGAACAAAAAAGGTCCGGCAACAGATTTTACGGAAAAACAATATTTCACGACCATGCAGAGAGCTCTTTTTATGGAGGAGCTGGTGAATAAACATATTGCAATAATGGACAAATACGATCCACGTAAAAAAGTTGCATTAGTGGTAGACGAGTGGGGTGGATGGTATGATGTGGAACCGGGAACAAATCCTGGATTTTTATATCAGCAAAATACCATCAGGGATGCGATGATTGCTGGCGTTACTCTTAATATATTTAATAATCACGCC
Source organism: uncultured Pedobacter sp. (assembly GCA_965650335.1). Taxonomy (GTDB): domain Bacteria; phylum Bacteroidota; class Bacteroidia; order Sphingobacteriales; family Sphingobacteriaceae; genus Paradesertivirga. The sequence continues at coordinate 6,868 of CBFGOI010000055.1, forward strand.
GAACGGATTAAAATGGCAAACCTTGCACAAGCAATCAATGTACTGCAGGCGGTTATTCTTACCAAAGATGACAAGATGATTTTAACTCCGACGTATCATGTAATGGAGATGTATAATGTTCATCAGGATGCAACTTTAATTCCTTTACAAATTAGTTCTGCGAATGACTATGTAATGGGCAGTGACAAATTACCTGCAGTATCCGCATCTGCGTCAAAGGATAAAAACGGCTTAACACATATCTCATTGGTCAACATTGATCATAAAGGTTCGAGAGATATAGTTTTGGATGTAAAAGACATGAAGGTAAGTTCTGTAAAAGGAAGAATTCTAACTTCTAAAAAAGTTCAGGATTATAATTCTTTTGAAAAACCTGACTTTATTAAACCAGTGACATTTAAAGATGCGAGTATAAAAGGCGGTAAACTACAAGTTAAGCTTCCACCGGTTTCTGTTGTGGTACTAGAGTTGAAATAAAAATTAAAATATCCCTGAAATTCGGGGATATTTTTTTAACGCTTAAAATGTTCTTTTGACATGTGTAGATTTTTTCTTATACTTGATTAACCAGTATCAACAAGATCATCAGGCACTTTGCTTCAGGTCTTAAACCAAAACCAATTAACAGATTTCTTCCATACTTTTTTAAGATGGCGATGAACTCAATGCAAGAGAAGTTCTGTAAATCAGAACACGGGGAAGACGAACAACTTATTTGGGAATCGTTTAAAAGCGGTGATAAAATCGCTTATGCTTATTTTTATAATGAGTATTCATCCTTGTTATACAGGTATGGTTGCAAAATAGTTAGGGATAGAGAACTGGTGAAAGATTGTATGCACGATTTGTTTACTGAAATTTGGAAGAATAAAGCAAATCTCAGTAATCCTGTATCTATAAAGAACTATCTGGTAAAATCCTTGCGTAACAAACTTGTCAGGGAAATAAGCAAGCAATCGAGATTCGTTCAGGAAGGTTTGCTGGAGGAAAAGGATCTCGGATATGTCGATTCAAATGAGTTGGACTTGGTTTCTAAAGAAACGAAACACGAAAATGAAAAAAAGCTTATTAACGCATTAAGGACTCTAACCAATAAGCAAAAGGAGATTATCTTCTTATTATACTACAATAATCTTAGTCCTGCTGAAGTTGCGGCAATCATGTCTGTATCTGTCAGAACAATTTATAACACAACGTTCAATGCCATTCAGTCACTGAAAAGTGAAATGGCCATTGCAACAGTGCTTTTCCTGTTAGAAAATCATTCAAAATGACTCTTGGCCCACCAAGCCAATAAGGGCTTTTGTAAAGCCTCTACCAGCCAGTTTTATTTTTTTTGAAAAAAAATAAAAAATCTTTGGTAAAAAATCCTGGTCACTGTCTACTGTATATAAACCAATTAACCAGCGGTATTATATGCATTTCCAAAACTTTACTATTGAAGATTTAATTCTTGATCCTGCCTTTATTAAATGGGTAAAAAGTCCCATCAAGGAAGATGGCAGCTTGTGGATAGAATGGGCTTCATTAAATGCTGAAAACAAAGAGATTATTCAGCAGGCAAAAGAAATAATTTTAGAACTTTCCAGGGATGAAGATGCTCCTGTTCAGCATGAACTAGCTGAATTGTGGACGCGTATCTCTGCGTCTAATGACCTTTTCGACGAACATCAGCTTAAGAAAGGTAAGGGCAGGACCATTATAGGATTTATTAAATCATGGCAGCGAGTGGCTGCGGTTTTAACGGCCCTGTTGTTTGTAAGCGTCGTGACTTTGCTGGTCTTAAATCGCAAAGTAGAGTTTCAAACAGCTTACGGCGAGCATAAGAGTATCACATTGCCCGACGGGTCTGTTGTTATATTAAACGCAAATTCCACAATTTCCTATCCATCAAAATGGGATACTGAAACCGCCAGAGAGATTTGGTTAAAAGGCGAGGCTTTCTTCTCAGTTACACATAAAAAGAACTCACAAAAATTTATAGTCCACACCAACGATCTGGATGTGCAGGTTTTAGGAACCAAATTCGATGTAAATACCCATCGTGAAAAAACCCGGGTAATTCTAAATTCCGGGAAAGTGAAGCTCTATTTGGTTAATCAGCAGAATAAGGAAGTGGATATGAAGCCTGGTGAGATGGTTGATTTTGCGCCCAAACAGCAACGTTTATCAAAGAAAGCTGTCGAGGCTGCAAAATATAGTTCGTGGGTGGATAAGAAGCTGGTGTTTGAGGAATCAACTCTGAAAGAAATAGCGGCTTTACTGCAGGATAACTATGGTTATAAAGTTCGGTTTTCAACATCAGATCTTGAACAGCTGACATTTACCGGCACGATCGAGTCCGAAAACATCGACCTGTTATTTAACATACTTCAAAAAACATTTAATATCTCAATCATAAAAAAGGAGGGCAAAAATATCATTGTTAACCGACCATAATTATATACTAAAATCAATTAAAATTTAATCAAGACTAACCAAAAAAATTGAATGATGAGAACTTTTATACTCGGAGTTTTAACGGTACTGCTGATAGCCCAACAAAGCTATTCGCAAAGCCCAACTTATGTATATGCCAGCAATGAAAAGGTAGATTCTACAATCCCTCAGAAAAAAGAGCATACACAGCAACTTACAACTGTGCTGAAGTCGTTTGAGGGGCATTATAACGTGCGATTTAATTATGACTCAAAATTGCTTAGAGATAAAGTAACAAATGCAGGTGCAATTGCGACCGATGCTTCGATCGAGAATGCTTTGGATAAAATCCTGGCTCCCTTTGAACTGAGTTTCGAGAAAGTGAAGGAAAACTATTATATCATTTTGAAAAATGAAAGAAGCTTGGTCGACATTACCGTTAGGGGAAGGGTAACGGACGCTAAAGGGGAGGCGATTCCGGGAGTGAGTGTTAAACTCAAGGGATCTTCTCTCGGAGTTACCACCGATTTGAACGGGCAATACTCAATTAATATTCCTGATGGAGCCGGTGTGCTGGTTTTCAGTTTTATTGGCTTTTCTACAAAGGAGCTTGCTGTTAACAATCAAACTACATTAAATGTGACTCTTTCAGAAGACTCAAAAACGCTCGAAGAAGTAGTTGTGGTTGGGTACGGAACTCAACGGAAAGTTGATATAACCGGTTCTATTGCGGTAGTGGATGTTTCCGACATGAAACAGGTTTCATCAAACGATGTCGGTCAATTGCTTCAGGGCCGTGCTGCTGGTGTTACTGTAAATAGTGATGGACAACCGGGCGCATTTCCTCGAGTGCGAATACGAGGTATAAGTACGTTTGGAAATTCAGATCCCCTGTATGTAATTGATGGTGTACCCGTTAATGGCGTTCCCAGAGATTTTAATCCAAACGATATTGAATCAATGCAGGTATTGAAAGATGCCTCGTCGGGTGCTATATACGGTTCGCGGGCAGCTAACGGCGTTATTATCATTACCACAAAGCAGGGTAAGAAAAATTCTCCGCTTAAAGTCGAGTACTCAGGTTATTACGGCGTAGACCAGGTTTGGCAAAGAATGCCGGTTACCTCCCGGGTAAATTATCAGAATTTGAATAATGAAGCCAGGTTTAACGCACAAAAACCTTTGGCTCCTGCAAACGATCCTAACTCTAATAAATTTATAACAGGAATAGATACCGATTGGCAGAAAGAGGGATTGAAGAACGGTGATCGTCAGAATCATTACCTGAATTTCTCAGGTGGAGGTAATAACGTTGTTTATAACGTTTCATTCGACATGTTTGATAATAATGGAACATTCGTAGGAAACGGACCCAGCTATAAGCGCTATACAGGTCGTGTAAATACGACTGCTGAAAAAGGGATTTTTAAAATTGGCCAGACCTTAAGTTATACGCGTTCGAAAGAAAATGGCTTAACAAACAGTGACGGTATTCTTTTAGGAGCTCGTCCACCACTGATAAATGATCTGGTGTTCGCAATTCCTACCATGGGAGTTTACGATCCTACAGTAGATGGTGGTTTTGGCGGCACATTACAAGAGCGCGAAGATGCCATCTCACTTAATGGAATTGGGTATAATAGCCTGGTTAAAAATACGGTTGATGTAGACAGAATATTTGCAACTGTGTATAGTGAACTTCAATTAATAAAGAGCAACGGACATAATTTAAAATATAAACTTAATTTAGGTTACGATAGGGTAATGGCCCGTGATTATGGCTTTATTCCAACTTTCGATCTTGGATACTTCTTTCAGAATCCGATCGCTCGGGTAAATGATAATTCAAGAACCTTGGGCTACGGTCTGGTGGAAAATACCTTGAATTATGAAAAGCAATTTGGAAAACATTCGCTTGCAGTTTTGGCCGGGCAAATGTTTCAAAAAGATCTCTTTTTACAAAGGACTGGATATGCAGAAGATTATAGTTTCCCGGAGTTTCCGGTTATCGCTACCGGAAAAAGAAATACAGCAGGTTCCAATGACAGGTACCATGCGCTTGCATCTTATCTGGGGCGTATCAATTACAATTTCGATCAGAAATATTTATTAACAGCAACGCTTAGACGTGATGCTTCTTCCAGATTCGCACCTGTGAACAGAATCGGATATTTTCCTTCTCTCGCTTTAGGATGGCGCATAAGCAGTGAATCATTCTTTAAAAAAGTAGTGCCTGAGCCTATTATTTCTGATCTTAAGATCAGGGCCAGTTATGGAAAGTTGGGTAACGAAAACATTGATGATTATGCCTATACAGCAAAAATAAACCCTAACATGGTTTATACATTTAATGATATGCGCGTAATAGGCGGCATTCAAACCAATGTTGTTTCGGAGACTATTAAATGGGAAGATAGACACACCTCCAATGTGGGATTTGACGCAAGTCTATTAAACGGAAAGTGGGACCTCTCTGCAGAGTATTATAACAGCAAAAGCTCAGATATTTTAATCGGTATTCCTATTCCAGCATCTGTTGGTTCGATCAATAGCAATCCTATTGTCAACGCCGGAGTATTAAGAAATTCAGGAATTGAAATTGCGACGGGCTACCATAAAACATCCGGAGAATTCAAATTTGATATCTCAGCGAACTTCACAACAATTAAGAACCGGGTATTATCCTTAGGAAATGATGTTAAGTTCAGGGAAGGCGTTGGGTCTAAATCCGAATTAGGTGGCGAGGTTGGAAGGCATTATGGATATGTTGCTGAAGGCATCTTCCAAACTCCGGAGGAAGTTACGGCTCATGCATTTCAATTCCCCGGAACTACCGTTGGCGATATAAAATTTAAAGATCTAAATGGAGACAATAGAGTTGATGATAAAGACAGAACCTATTTGGGCAGTGGCTTACCTAAGTATACTTATGGCTTGAATTTCAATACTTCCTATAAGAGCTTCGACTTTACAGTTTTTGCATCCGGAAGTGCCAAATTTTTAATCAATAGCCGATTATACCGAGACTTAATGCACACGGCAGGTGACGCTAACTACCATCAGGACATTATCAATCGCTGGACCTCTGTGAATACAAATACTAACATCCCTCGTTTGGACTGGAATGACGTAAATCAAAATGGCAGGAATTCAAATCGCGAAGGATGGCTTCAGGACGGTACTTATCTACGATTAAATACCCTGTCTTTAGGATATACTTTACCAAAGAACCTGATAAAAGGGGTAAGTAATGCACGTATTTATACCACAGCCCAGAATCTGTATACTTTCCAAAAATATAAAGGATACAATCCTGATTTTACAGCCGGAGTTTTTGAGCCGGGTTTCGATAATGGATCTTATCCTAAACCAAGAACAATAATGCTTGGAGTGCAGGTAGGCTTTTAATTGATATTGTATAAACAAAAGGAAATTAAGATGAAAAATTTAAAATTCTATATACTGGCTCTAGGCGTATTTACTGTTGGTTTAACTTCTTGCGACAAGGAGTTAGATCTTGTAGACCCAAATAGTCCAACTACAGCAACCTATTGGAAAACTGAAACACAAGCATTTGCCGGTGTGACCGGGATTTATAACGCCCTAATAACTGATGGAACCTATCAGCGTTCCTTTCCTGGTCTTACCGATAGTCGTGGTGATGATTTTCGGGGCGACAGTCCCTGGGGCGATCTTGAACAAACCGGAAAGTTTATCATTCCCAATACCTCTGCACCGGTGCAATGGATTTGGCGGGATTTGTACATGATCGTTTTCAGATCGAATCAGGTTATTCAGAATGTTGGAAAAATGGATGCGGCTGTAATAAGAACTGAAGCAAAAGACAGGATCTTGGGGCAGGCATATTTTTTAAGAGGTCTGGCCTATTATAATCTGGTAACAACATTTAAAGCTGTTCCTTTAATAACAGTTCCTCCTCTTGATCAGAATGATTATTTCCCTCCAACAGCATCGGAAGAAGCATTATGGAGCCAAATCTATTCGGATTTTAAATCTGCCGAGGAAATGCTTCCGGTTTCTTACGATAACGTTGTTGGTCCGGATAAAGGGCAAAAAGGCCGGGCAACTAAAGGCGCAGCTACCGGGATGCTGGGGAAAGCATATTTATATAAAAAAGAATGGCAGAAGGCCGCAGATCAATTTGCTAAGTTCTTTGTAGCGCCATTGCAAGGGGTTTACTCGTTGATGCCAGACTACCGTGATAACTTCAAGGCAACTAACGAAAATAATGCAGAATCTTTATTTGAAGTTCAGTTCAGCGCTGAAGGCGGATCTGTGCCAAACTGGACCGGCGAGCCAAATGCTAACTGGCGTCAGTTCGAGGCTTTTTCCATTACTTATGGGATGGACGGCAAAGGTTTTTCTGATTATTTACCAACCAGGTGGATTTATGATGAATACAAGCTGGAAAAGACCACAGATAATAAAAGCGACCCTCGGTTGCTCGCTACTATTGCATCGTACGAACCGGCAGATAATTCCACGATGGCTTATGGTGTACCCTGGCCACATCCTCAGGATAGAATTTATCCAAGGAAATATACCTATGATGGTTTAGGCGCTCCATTCGAAACGTTTGAAGGCGGCGGGATAAATTATCGTGTAATACGCTATGCCGATATCTTATTAATGTATGCCGAAGCCTTAAATGAGCTGAACAGAACTCCTGAAGCTTATCCGCTTATTCAGCAGGTAAGAAACAGAGCGAAATTGCCAAGTTTGCTAGCCACAAAACCAGGAATGAATCAAACTCAGATGCGTGAGCAAATTTACCACGAACGTGCTTTGGAGTTCGCAATTGAGGGTCAAAGAATCAATGACATTATTCGTTGGGGATGGTTGTATGACCCGGCAAGATTGACTCAGCTAAAAGCCCATGATGCAGATTTTAGCACCTGGACTGCAGGAAACGAGTATTTGCCAATTCCACAATCAGAACTGGCAACAAACAAAAATCTTTCACCAAACTCAGCGAATTAGTCAGGTTCAAAAACAGATGGAGATGTTCAGGTTCACCTGGCATCTCATCCTTAAAACTGAAAATTATGAATAAAATATTCACTAAAATTTTTGCTCCAGCTATAATAGGATTGGCTTTCGTTTCTAGCTGTAAAAAAGATATCGAGCCGATAACCGAAGTTGATCCAGGGATATTCGCAGAGAAACCCTTTGATATTAATAATATCAATGATACCTATCCCGCAATAAAGTCTTCTTCCTTTTACAGACAATGGGGCCCATATAATACCCACGACCCTTCGATAATCAAAGATGGCGAATGGTTCTATAGTTTTAGCACCGATGTTCAATATGGGGGCGAAGCTCGGGTAGGCATTATGGTGCGTAAATCGAAAGATTTGGTAGACTGGAAATATGTAGGCTGGGCAGTAAATGCCTTGCCGGCAATGGCGGTAAACTACATTACGTCAAACGGCGGTACGCCGGTAAAGGGACTATGGGCTCCCTATATAATGAAGGTCGGTTCTGAGTTTAGATTATACTACTCTTTAGCCCCAACTGCGGGTCGTACCAGCGCCATAGGCTTACTAACTTCAGCTTCTCTCGAAGGTCCTTGGGAAGAAAGAGGTCTGGCCGTAACCTCGAGTAATTCTGGCCCGGGTACAAATGCCATCGATCCATCGGTGGTTGTGACGCCTTCAGGCCAGCACTGGATGGTTTATGGTTCCTCATGGGATGGATTGTATGAGTTGCAATTGAATCCGGCTACAGGTCTTGCCCTTGCATCTGGTGATAAAGGGACGCGAATTGTACGACGGGGAAGCACGAATGGAATGATCAATGGAAACTTAGAAGGCCCGGAAATCATTTACAACCCCACAACAAACATGTATTATTTATTTGTGGCATACGATTGGCTTTCCACAAAATACAATGTTAGAGTGTTTCGTTCGGCAAATCCTAACGGACCATTTTTGGATTGGAACGGAGTGAATGTTGACAATGCATTCGACAATGGCCCGATGATTCTTGCGCCATATAAGTTTATGGATCATGGTGGTTGGGCAGGCGTGTCGCATTGTTCAGTATTTAAAGATGGAAGTCAATATTTTATGGCACACCAGGGTAGGCCAGGTGTAGACAGGGCGTTTATGGTTATGCACGTTAGAAAAATGTTCTGGACGCCCGAGGGCTGGCCAATCGTTTCTCCTGAGCGCTTTGCTAGTGTACCTGACAATGCTGTTGCCACCAGCGAAATCGCCGGTGATTATGAACAAATAGTACAGGGTTATGCTGTGGTGCCTGGATTTGATCAGCAACAAACAGATCCACAGTATAATGTAGCTTTTTCAACCACTTTAGGTGCAGATGGTAAGATCAACGGGGATGCTAATAATACATGGAGCTACACTTCGCCATGGCTTGAATTGCGTTGGGCGGGAGGTCTATTTATTGATAAACTTCATGTCTCCAGAGAACGCGATTGGGAAAAAAAGAAAACTTCAACTATTGTAATGACAGGCTTAAACGGCGGAGGGCTTTCTATCTGGTTAAAGAAAAAGTAATAAAATATGGGTTCTGATGAAACCTGCTGTATGAAATACAGCAGGTTTCACGTTTTACAGTGAAATTTATATTAATTGTTTTAATGACATTTATTATTTAATATCTTTAGACTCCAGTTATTCGTACTAATTCAATCACGTATCAATATATAATGAAGCCATCACGAGCATACCCTTATAAACAGCAATAAACTTAGCGAAGCGTTCTCTTGAACCACAGCTAATAAAATATAAACGAGTGAAAAATATGCGCTTGATAGCTTCATCTCCATTAAAAAACAACTATATTCTGATGAGAAAAATATCCAATCTACTCTCTTTGGTTCTGCTTGCTTCGGGAATCCTTTTTCACACCGTGGCGCAATCGCAAACGTTCACAGTAAAGGCTAATCAGCTTAAAGCTGATGTGTCTCCGACCATGTGGGGTGTTTTTTTTGAAGACATTAACATGGGCGCCGACGGGGGGATTTATGCAGAACTTATAAAAAATCGCTCCTTCGAGTTTTATAAACCTTTAATGGGCTGGACCATTCAGGGGAAAAAGACTGAAGGTGATATCTTGGTTTTAAATCGCCAGGAGGCAAATAGCGCCAATCCCCGTTTCCTTCGTGTAAACGTAAACAATAAAACGAAAGGTGAAATGGGATTAACCAATGAAGGCTTTCGTGGAATGGGAATAAAAAACGGGTTGCGTTATGACTTTTCAGTGATGTACCGATTAGCTTCTCCGGGTGTTACAATGCATTTAGAATTGCTGAATGCTAAAAACGAAGTAATTGGAAAAGGCGAGCTAAGCCCAACAGCTTCCGGTACCGATTGGAAGAAACAAGCGCTAAGCTTTAATGCAACTGCTACCGAGCAAAAAGGAAAATTTAACATCTGGTTTGAAGGAAATGGAACTATCGATTTAGATATGATCTCACTTTTCCCTTCAGATACCTGGAAAGGGAGAAAAGGTGGCATGCGAGCTGATATGGTTCAAATGCTTGCTGACATGAAACCAGGTTTCATACGCTTTCCTGGCGGTTGTATTGTTGAAGGCCATGATCTTTCTGTACGTTATCAGTGGAAAAAAACTATCGGGCCAATTGAAAATCGGGAATTAATAATTAACCGATGGAATTCTGAGTTCGCTCACCGCCCAACGCCAGATTATTTCCAAACATTTGGTTTAGGATTTTTCGAGTATTTTCAGATTGCTGAAGATATTGGCGCCGAGCCTTTGCCGATTTTAAATTGTGGTATGGCCTGCCAGTTTAACACGGCAGAACTTGTCCCTCTTGACCAGTTAGAACCCTATGTTCAGGATGCTCTGGATCTTATCGAGTTCGCCAACGGAGATGTAAATTCTAAATGGGGTAAAGTGCGTGCCGAAATGGGGCATACAAAACCTTTCAATCTGAAGATGTTAGGTGTTGGAAACGAAAACTGGGGCCCTCAATATATCGAACGTTTAAAGGTTTTCACTAAAGCCATTAAGGATAAATATCCTAATATTAAACTTGTAAACAGTTCAGGTACAGATCCTAGCGGAGAGCGTTTTGATTTTCTGAATACTGAATTACGTAAGATGAAGGCGGATATTATTGATGAACATTATTACCGTCGCCCTGAATGGTTCCTGGAAAATGCGACCCGCTACGATTCTTACCCCCGAAACGGGTCTAAAGTTTTTGCTGGTGAATATGCCGCGCAAAGCGATAAAACAGTCAGTATAAATAATAAAAATAACTGGCAGACAGCTATCGCGGAAGCAGCATTTTTAACAGGCTTAGAAAGAAATGCTGATGTGGTTGCCATGGCATCTTACGCACCCTTATTCGCCCATATTGATGGATGGCAGTGGACTCCTGACATGATTTGGGTTGATAATCTGCGTTCGTACGGAACTCCTAATTATTATGTTCAAAAACTTTATTCGACAAATAAGGGAACTAATGTGGTCCCGATTACTTTGAATAATCAGAATGTGACAGGGCAAGATGGATATTATGCATCGGCAACGATAGATAAATTGAGCAAAGACCTCATCATAAAAATTGTAAACAATTCTGATAAAAGCCGCAATGTTGATTTTTTAGTGGATGGTGCGAAACTTCAATCTAAAGGAATTATAACGGCTATAACGAGTGATTTAGAGACTGTAAATTCTTTAGATAAACCTTTGGAGATAAGTCCAAAGCAAAAGCAGATATCGTTTAAACATAACAAAGTTCAGGCTGATCTAGCTCCTTATTCATTCAATGTAATCCGGTTTAAAACGAATTAGCATGTTTAGATTCCTGTGTTTTCTGTTGCTTAGCAGTTTGGGTTTAAATGCCCAGGACTTACAAACTAATATTTCTGTGCACGATCCGGTGATGGCAAAGCAGGGAGATACGTATTATCTGTTTTGTACGGGAATGGGCATTTCCATGTGGTCGTCAAAAGACATGAAAGAATGGAAAAGGGAAAAGCCAGTCTTTCGGGAAGCACCTGAATGGGCAGTAAAAGCAATTCCGGAGTTTAAGGGACATATCTGGGCACCAGATATCAGTTATAATAACGGAAGATATTATCTCTATTATTCGGTATCGGCTTTTGGCAAAAATACTTCGGCTATCGGACTCGCTACCAATACAACTTTAGATCCTGCAAGTCCCGGCTACAAATGGGTCGATCATGGCGAGGTGATACAATCTTATCCGGGGAAAACCAATTGGAATGCTATTGACCCAAATCTAGTTACTGATAAAAAGGGAACACCTTATCTGTTTTTTGGGTCCTTTTGGGATGGACTAAAGCTGGTAAAACTTAAAAAAGATAGAATGAGCATTGCGGAAAGTGCCGAAAGCCTTCCGACAATTGCCAGTCGTAAGAAAAGCCTATCTGCCGAAAACCCTCCGGCCGTAGATGATAACCCGAAGGATGCCGGAGGAAATGCGATAGAGGCTCCTTTCGTTTTTAAAAAAGGTAAATATTACTATCTGTTTGCTTCAATTGATTATTGTTGTAAAGGCCCGAATAGTACGTATAAAATGATTGTCGGAAGGTCGAAGAAAGTAACAGGACCTTATTTGGATAAAAATGGTATATCAATGGCTCAGGCTGGCGGTACCTTATTACTCGAAGGAGATAAGAACTGGTATGGAGTAGGGCACAATTCTGTTTATACTTTTGATAACATCGATTATCTGATATTTCATGGCTATGATGCGGCAGATAAAGGAAGGTCTAAATTGCGTATCGAAAAATTATCTTGGGATAAAAAGAAATGGCCTTGTCTAAATGTCGAGAAGTTTTAAAAGTTTTTAGGCCCAATTAGTTTTGAGGGATGACCAAATCAATGGAAATTATATTCGCTTTCCTTCTTTCGCTAATCGGGATAATCTTATGGTTTTGGGTATCAAAATTTTGCAAAAGCCGGAACTTGACTCATGAGGGTCCTGATCGGTATACGAACGACACGGCGGGAAATGCCATGCAAATTCTTAGAAAATTTAGATAATTTTAGCCTTGCAATCTGCGTCTTAATAAAAATAATAAAATGAATAAGTTCTTTGGTGTATTGATATTATCAGTACTGTGCTTTCAGGGATATGGCCAAAGCCATACCTTAAAAAGCTTCCCTTTATCTCAGGTAAGATTGTTGGACGGCCCTTTCAAGCAAGCTCAGCAAACCGATTTAAAGTATATTCTCGCTCTTGATCCTGATAGGCTACTGGCGCCTTATTTGAGGGAAGCCGGCCTTGAACCCAAAGCTAAGAGCTATGGTAACTGGGAAAATACGGGACTTGATGGCCATATCGGCGGGCACTATCTCTCTGCATTATCGTTAATGTATGCATCTACAGGAGAGAAGGAATTGCAAAAGCGATTGAACTATATGGTTGATCAGATCGAGGCCTGTCAGCAAAAAAATGGCAACGGCTATGTTGCCGGTATACCTGGAGGTAAAGCGATGTGGGAAGATATTGCAAACGGAAAGATCAATGCCGAAAGTTTTTCTTTAAATACGAAGTGGGTTCCCTGGTATAATATACATAAACTATATGCCGGTTTGGTGGATGCGTATTTAGTAGCAGGAAATGAGAAGGCAAAAATAGTTTTAATTAAACTCTCCGATTGGTGCCTCAATCTTACATCCAAGCTTACAAACGAGCAGATTCAAACCATGTTGCGCAGTGAACATGGAGGTATGAATGAAGTTTTCGCAGATGTTGCCTCAATCACGGGAGATAAAAAGTACCTCGATTTGGCGAGAAAGTTCTCTCACCAGGCTATCTTAAAGCCTCTTTTGGAAAAAAGAGACGCCTTAACTGGCATACATGCAAATACTCAAATCCCGAAAGTGATCGGATTTATGCGTGTAGCCGAAGAATCGGGTGATAAAGACTGGGCAAGTGCCTCAAATTTCTTTTGGGAAACGGTGGTGAACAACCGTACAATTTCTATCGGCGGAAACAGTGTACGTGAGCATTTTAATCCGGTTAACGATTTTTCTACAATGATAGAATCAAAGGAAGGGCCCGAAAGCTGCAATTCGTACAATATGTTGAAGTTGAGTAAGCATCTGTTTTTATCAGATCCCCGGTTAAAGTACATAGACTATTACGAACGCACCACCTATAATCATATACTTTCATCTCAGCATCCTGAAACAGGCGGCTTTGTATATTTTACTCCTATTCGCCCACAACATTATCGGGTATATTCGAAATACGATCAAAGCTTTTGGTGTTGCGTTGGTTCTGGTTTAGAAAATCATGGAAAATACGGCGAGCTGATTTATGCCCACAACGAAAAAGATCTTTTTGTAAATCTTTTTATTGCTTCAACTTTAAACTGGAAAGAAAAAGGAATTGCATTAGTGCAAAATACAAGGTTTCCTTTTCAGGAAACTTCGGAAATTAAACTTCAGTTAAAAAAAGCAAAGAAGTTTGCGCTTCATTTAAGATATCCTTCCTGGGTAAAACCGGGTCAAATGAAAATTTGGGTAAACGATGTACTGGTTGATGCCGTGCCAGATTCCTCTTCCTATGTTTCCATATCACGGAAGTGGAAAAATGGCGACGTTGTTGCTTTCAAGCTTCCTATGCAAACAACGGTCGAGCCCTTGCCAGACAATTCGAATTGGATATCGTTTGTTCATGGACCGATCGTTTTGGCTGCAGCTACAGGTACGAATAACCTCGATGGATTAATCGCCGACGACAGCCGAATGGGACACATTGCAAATGGTCCTTTATATTCTTTAGAGGATGCTCCTTTAATTATCTCTGCAACAAATAAATTTGAGCCAGTTCTAGAGCAAATAAAAGAGAAGCCACTTACTTATAAGGCTTCTAATCTTATTTACCAGGAAAAATATAAAAACCTCGAGCTGGTTCCTTTCTTTCAGTTACATGATACCCGTTACATGTTATATTGGCCGGTAAGCACCCTTGAAAAACTGGAAGCTTCGCAAAAACTTTTACGCGAGAAAGAGCGGCTTAAACTTTCATTGGAAGCGAGTACCATTGACCAGGTGGCTCCCGGAGAACAACAGCCGGAATCTGATCACAATTTCCAGGGCGATAAAACCGAAGCCGGGGTTTTTAAAGACAAACATTGGCGCCATGCACAGGGCTGGTTTAGTTATGATCTGAAAAATCCTGATAAAAACGCAAAAGTGCTTCGTGTTACTTATTATGGAAAGGATAGCGGAAGGAATTTCGACATTTATCTGAACGACTTCTTGCTTCAAACGGTGAACTTAGAGGGTTCAGCCGGCGATAAATTCATTGATGTGGATTATTCTATACCTCTTGAATTGACAAAAAAATTCTCCGGAAAGCCATTAAAGGTGAAATTTTCGGCACATCCAAACTCTACTGCCGGGGGGATCTATTATATCAGATTATTAAAATAAAATGCCTTCATTGTTTCGGGATATACAGGTTTTTTTAAATAAATAATTGTTCTATTGACAATTTTAAAAATATTAAATTACTTTAGCTGCTTAATCTTTTAACCTAAAATAAACTCTAATGAAAATTAACTTATTGCTAATTTTAGCCGCGGGCATCATGTCTTTTTCAGCATGTGATTCGTCAAAGCAAGCGTCTACTAATTCAGACTCAACCAGCACAGATTCAATTTCAAATATGATTCCCAGCAGAGCCAATTATCAGGATACCGTGGATGGTAAACCAACTGATCTTTTTGTGTTAAAGAATAAAAACAATATGCAAGTAGCTATTACCAACTTTGGTGGTAGGGTGGTCAGCATTGTTGTGCCCGATAAAAACGGAAAGATGACCGATGTGGCATTAGGTTATGAAAAGTTATCAGGTTATCAAAAAGAAAAAGAACCATATTTTGGGGCTATCATTGGTCGTTACGGCAATCGCATTGGAAATGCTCAATTTAAATTGGATGGAGCAACGTATAAACTTGTAGATAACAATAATTCGGCTTCGTTACACGGCGGACCAACCGGCTTTCATGCTCGTGTTTGGGATGCAACCATGCCAAACGATTATACTCTTGAGTTATCCTATGTTTCTAAAGATGGAGAAGAAGGTTTCCCGGGAAATTTAACAACGAAAGTGGTTTATTCTTTAATGGATGACAATGCCATTAAAATAGATTACACAGCCACTACTGATAAAGCGACAGTTATAAATCTAACTAATCACACTTACTTTAACCTTAATGGTCAGGGTAGTGGTGACATCAACGATCATATTCTTAAAATTAACGCCGACAAATTTACACCTGTTGATGCTGCTTTAATTCCTACCGGCGAACTTAAAGATGTTGCAGGAACTCCTTTTGATTTTACAAAGCCAACGCCAATTGGACAAAGAGTTGAAGCCGATGATGCACAGTTAAAACTGGGCAAAGGATATGATCATAACTTTGTTTTAACGAAAGCTGATACCAGTATGAAACAGGCCGCAACGATTACTGGCCCTAAGACAGGAATCACGATGGAAGTTTTGACTACCGAGCCTGGAATTCAGTTTTATGGCGGAAACTTTTTAGACGGAAAAGACAAGGATGGTAAAGGTGGAAATGCATATCCGTTCCGTAACGGGTTCTGTCTGGAAACTCAACACTTTCCTGATTCTCCTAACAAACCGTCGTTCCCTACAACAACTTTAAAACCGGGCGAAACATATAAAACTTCAACAATTTATAAATTTACAGCTCAGTAATTTAAGCTTTTAATACGAAAAGTGCTCTCTGCCAAAAGCGGTTAGCACTTTTTTTTGCTCATCTCACCTACATGATTTCTTTAATTGTCAAAATATTGTTACCTTGAGGTGCCCAATTGTAACCTTGTTTCTATGTCATCAAAACATGATTTAGCCCTAATGCTAAAAAATATTGCATGCGATAATTGCGAGCTGTCATACAGGCGGTTGTTCCACATCCTTTTTCCATCATTAAAACGTTTTGCTTTTGCCATAGTTAAATCTTCAGAACAAGCAGAAGAAATAGCCAGTGATGTATTGATTACTTTATGGCGCGACAGATTGAAGCTTAATGAAATCAGGAATATTAATGTTTATTCCTTTGTTTTGGCAAAGAACTTTTCTTTAAATTATCTTAGAAAAAACTTTGGATACGAAGTTTCCTTAGAAGAAGTTGATATAAAGCTAACTTTTGATAACAGTACTCCTGAGCAAATTCTTATAACAGAGGAGTTGCGGCAAAATTTGTCATCTGCCGTGGATAGTCTGCCTCCTAAATGTAAAATGGTATTTCAACTGGTTAAAGAAGAGGGACTTAGTTATAAAGAAGTTTCAGAAGTCTTAAATGTTTCGGTAAAGACTGTTGATGCGCACCTGGTTATAGCTCTCAAAAAAATTTCTGAGTCTATTCGGACTGAATACAACCTCGTTAAATAAACCAGCACCCATCTCGATTTCCTGCTTTCAAAAAAGAAATTAAAAATCCATTAGGGAATTTGTAAACTTCTTGTGTCCTTATAGCAAAGACAAACTTTTCTTCCAATAATGACACAGGAGCGAATAATTGAATTGCTAGCCAGAAAGCTGGCAAGTGAAGCAACAAAAGATGAGCTTAATGAATTGGCTGATTTAATGGATCGCTATCCTGATGCCTTATATTATGATGAAGTTTTTCAGCAATTGTGGAAAACAGAGGCTAAAGCAGAACCATTAGATGACATCTTCGAAAAACATACGGCGAAATATTCCTCTGAATTTCCTCAGACTGAACCCACAGAAAAATCTTTTTGGGGTGTTAGATCGAAGCATGCCATATTAGTAAGCGTCCTAATTCTATTAATTAGCAGCAGCATTTACTTTTTTGTTTTGCCTTATGGTACGACAGGTAGTAAAATGACCGAAATTTCTGCTGGCAAAGGAGTTAGAAAAAAACTTACACTTCCGGACGGTACACAGGTTTGGTTAAATAGTAACAGCAAGCTTGTGTATGATAGCGAAATGAACGAGAAAGATACTCGTTCTGTGCAGCTATATGGAGAGGCCTACTTTGATGTAACAAAAAATAAACAACGACCATTCATTATTAGTACGGATAAGTTTAGTATTAAAGTACTTGGGACTGCTTTTAATGTGAAAGCTTATCCGAGTGAAAAAAGTGCTGAAGCCACACTTATTCATGGAATGATTGAGCTTTCGTTGACTGGGAAGCAAGAAGAAAAAATTATTTTAAAGCCAAACGAGAAGTTTGCGTTAAGTGAGTCATCAGATAAAATAGGCAATAAACCTCTTGGAATGACATCCTACGCTAATCGGAAATTGATAATCGAAAGGATTATCCCTGTAGAGGTTGACGGCACAGAGTATGTTGAAGAAGTTGCATGGACAAAAAATACCCTTGTTTTTAGCAATGACACTTTCGAAGAACTGATTCCCCGATTCGAGAAATGGTACAACATAAAAATCATATTAAAAAGGGAAGATATTAAGTTATTCCACTTCACCGGAGCATTTGAAGGCGAATCTATCGACGAGGCGTTAAAAGCTTTGCAATTAATTAAACCATTTAAGTTCAAAATTAAAAGAAATGAGATAGAAATCTACTAACTAAGGCAAGTAAGCGGGAAATGCTCGAACATTCCCCGCCGAAGAGGCCATCCAATCTTATAAGCAGCAAGGCTGCTTTAGCTGTAATTAATCGATTGTTTAACCTTTTATTATTGTAAAGCTATGAAAAAGCGTAGACTTCATAGTACTCTATTGTTTATTGACTCACATAAAAAACTTTTTTTAATGTTAAACTGGGTCTTCTTTTTTACCTTCTTAATGTGTGTAAAAGTCTCTGCTAACGGCTATTCCCAGGGAGTAAAAGTTAGTCTTGATTTTAAGGATACAGAATTGAGAAAAGCTCTGTCTGTACTGCAGCAGAAAGGGAAAGTGCGATTTCTGTATAGTGAAGAACTATTGCCAGCCCACAGGGATGTTACCCTGCAGGTGAAAGATGCTGCAGTTCTTGATGTTCTCGGCAAAATTTTAAAGAACACAGGATTACAGTACAAGCTAATTAATAACAGACTTGTAGTAATTACTACCGAAGGTACCGAAACTAAAGATGTTCGTATTCAGGGACAGGTAACCGACTCTGCAGGCGCTGCACTCCCCGGGGTAATTGTAAAGCTAAAAGGAACTAATATAGGTGCGACCACTGATGTAACTGGCCGATACGCTATTACTATTCCTAATGCTTCTGGAGTATTAACATTTTCATTTATAGGCTTTGATACTCAGGAGATACCTATTAATGGAAAGGAACTTATAAATGTTATACTTAAAACTACCGAAACTAATCTAAATGAGGTTGTTGTTGTCGGTTATGGCCAGCAAAAGCGGGAAACGGTCGTCGGAGCAATCTCTACTGTTAAAGTTGCTGATATAAAAAGTGCTGCCCCTCGTTCATTAAACAACGCACTTGCCGGAAAAGTGGCCGGAATTATCTCAGTGCAAAGAAGTGGCGAACCCGGCTATGATGATGCACAATTCTGGATTAGAGGGATAAGCACTTTTGGTGCAGGGGCAAACCCTTTGGTACTTGTAGATGGGATCGAGAGACCCATAAATAATATTGAGCCTGAGGAAATTGAATCTTTTTCCGTTTTGAAGGATGCTGCCGCTACCTCTATTTACGGGATAAGGGGTGCAAATGGAGTTATTTTGGTAACAACTCGCCGCGGAACCAAAGATAAACCCAGTATCAGTTTCAAAATGGAAAGAGGTGTGACTTCTGCAACCCGTCTGCCTGAATTTGTTGATGCTCCCACGTATCTCAATCTCTATAATGAAGCCAGGCTCGCTTCAGATCCAAGTTTTGTTACTACTTACACGAGTGATGTAATTGCGAAATACGCCTCGGGTGAAGACCCTTACCTGTATCCTAACGTGGACTGGCTGGATCTGATGATGAAAAACTCGGCCGCGCAGCAAAGAGCGAATTTAAATATTACGGGTGGAAGTGATGTTGCGAAATATTTCGTTTCGGCAACTTATTACGGTGAGGACGGTATATGGAAAGGCGATAATCTAAATACCTACAACACCAACGCAGGTTTAAAAAGATATAATTTCAGAGCCAATACAGATATTAACTTAAGTAAGCGGGTAGAGTTGAGCCTTGGATTAAGTGGTATATTGGTTACCGGCAATTATCCGGGAACCGGAGCTCCAAACATCTGGGTAGGAGGGCCTGGAACAGGAACAGGCGGCGGGATTATGTATAGCACTCCAGTAGCCTATTCTCCCACATATCCTGACCCTGACGGAAGTGGTTCAGTATATGGAGGAATTAATGGAGTTGAGAACCCTTACGAACTTCTTACCGGCCGCGGCTTTGCCACCGAGTGGAGAAACAATATTCAATCAGATATTACATTAAGAAGAGACCTTTCTGATATGCTTAAGGGCTTAAGGATTCAAGGTAAGTTTGCTTTCGATGGATATAATAGACATTTCATCCAAAGAACCCGACAGGCCGCTCGCTACATCACTTCAGGCAGAGATCCGATTACCCAAGAGCTGATCCTGACGCGTTGGTTTGAAGGGCAACAAGATCTTGGGTTTGGGAGACAGTCAGGAGGAAACAGAAGGATGTATCTTCAAGCTAACCTTGATTACAACAGAGTTTTTGGTAACCACAAAGTAACCGGCCTGCTGCTTTACAATCAGCAAGACTTTCAGGACGGTGAGGCGAATTCACCAATAGCTTCATTACCTTTCAGGTTGCAAGGAGTAGTAAGCCGTCTATCCTACAGTTATAAGCATAAATACTTTGCAGAACTGAGTGCGGGATACAACGGATCGGAAAACTTCGAGAAAGGCAAGCGTTTTGGATTTTTTCCTGCGCTCGCAGCAGGATGGATTGTTTCAGAAGAACCTTTCTTTAAAAATAATATCAATTTCATAGAGTACCTCAAATTCAGAGGTTCAATTGGAGAAAAAGGAAATGATCAGATCGGTGGTCGAAGATTTGCATATCTGACAACTGTTGGTGGTGGAAATGGTGGATATAACTTTGGCCGGGACAATAACAATAATATCGGTTCAAGGGGTGAAGATCAGTGGGGTGCTGACTTAACCTGGGAAAAAGAAAGAGAAGTTAATTTAGGATTTGAGACACGGTTTTTAAGGGGATTTTATTTGCAAGGAGACTTCTTTGACAGAGAAAGAGCGGGTATATTCTTACAAAGAAACTCACTCCCGGGAATTATGGGGCTTCAGAATAATCCTTATGGAAATCTGGGTGAGTTCAAGAACAGGGGCTTTGATGGAACACTCGAATATCGCAGAAAGGTTCGTCAGGTTGATGTAACCTTGAGGGGTAATTTTACCTATGCCAGAAATACTCTGATTGATATGGATCAGCCGGATTGGAAATATACTTATTTAAACCGGCAAGGAAAAAGATGGGGACAGCCTTTTGTTCTAATTGCTGATGGCCTCTTTACAAATGAAGATGAAATTGCGCGTTCTCCGGTGCAGGGTTTTGGAACTGTTCGCCCGGGTGATATAAAATATAAGGATGTAAACGGCGATGGAGTTGTAGATGCTTTTGACCAGGTAGCTGTTGGTGATCCTGATATTCCCGAAATGGTTTATGGTTTTGGAACAACTCTTAATTATAAAGGCTTTGATGTTTCAGTCTTCTTTCAGGGAGCAGGAAACATGGATTTTATGCTTGGAGGAATTGGATTTCATCCATTTACTGAATCTGGCTTTAGAGGTAGTGTTAGCACGTATGCATTAGACAGATGGACCTCTGAAAATCCGAGACAAGATGCGCTGTTTCCCCGACTTTCATATGGCAATGCATCTTCTAATAATACGCAAGCCTCAACCTGGTGGCAACGGGATGCAAGTTACTTGAGACTGAAAACTGCAGAGCTCGGATATACAATACCAAAAAAATTAACTCAAAGACTCCACGTCAATACGCTGAGGCTTTATACCAGCGGTTTTAACCTTTATACCTGGAGTAAATTCAAGTTCTGGGATCCGGAATTAGGTAGTGGTAATGGAGGCAGTTATCCCATCCAGAAAAATTTCTACTTCGGTGTTAATATGAATTTCTAAGTTTTAAGTCATGAAAAAAATTCAATATATAATTTTGCTTCTAACAGGAGTATTGGCTCTCTCCTGCAACAAAGAATATCTGGATAAACAACCCGACGATATGTTAACTATCGATCAGTTATTCCAAAACAGGACAGAAACTGAGCGATATTTAAGGAATGTTTATAGCAGGCTGCCAGATGAGCTAACTCCCTGGACCAATTATACAGGTATATCCGATGAAGGAGATATTCTTTTTGTCCAGATGTCCCATAATGCAGTCAACTTAGGAAACTGGTCGCCATTGTCTGTTCCTTTTAACGATTATTCGGGGCTATACCAGGGAATACGTTCAGCATCAGTATTTATAAGTAAAGTAGGTGAATGCACAGAATGCGAAGCTCTGTCAGTAGGAACTACAAAGGTTTGGGCCGCTGAGGCCAGGGCTTTGAGGGCATGGTATTATTTTCTTTTAATGCGAAAGTTTGGCCCTGTGGTACTTATGAAAGAAATGCTTCCTGTTGATGTGGAGGCAAGCCTTACCCAAATTCCCAGAAGTTCTTTCGACGAATGTGTCGATTATATTATTCAAGAGCTAAATACTGCCCAGACTGATCTTCCAGCAAAAATTACTGATTCCAGAGAGTTAGGCCGTGTAGATTCAAGAGTGGTACAGGCAATGAAATCAAGAATTCTGTTATATGCGGCAAGTCCGCTTTGGAATGGCAATGCCGATTTCAGTAACTTTAAAAACGCCGATGGGAAACAGTTGGTAAGCACTACCTACGATGTGAATAAATGGAAGAAAGCGGCAGACGCTTCGAAGGTTCTTATTGATCTGATGCCAGAAGGTCTGTACAAGAAAAATGTAGGTAATGTTTTTGATCCTTTTGTTTCGTATCGCGATGTTTTTAACGACAGATTTAACCAGGAGATAATTTGGGCAAGACCATCTACCGACGGCTGGAACTATGAAAAGCACCTGGCTCCCAGGCAGGTTACTGGTTACAATGGTATCGCCGCGACACAGTCTATCGTCGATTCTTATTACATGGCCAACGGTAAAATGATAAACGAGTCAGGGTCTGGATATGTCGAGACAGGTTTTTCTACGGCAGCCACCACTTACACCAAGTCCGGCGATTGGAACATGTACGTTGGAAGAGAACCGCGTTTTTACGCCTCTATTCTTTATAACGGAGACATCTGGCCCTTTACAGGAGAAGGACAGATAAAAGTACAGTTTTATGCTACTGGTGCTTCGGGAAGGAACGGATCTCACGATTATACTCCTACAGGCTATTTGATAACTAAATATATAAGTCCGAACAGTAATGTAAGGACAGGCCAGATTGAAATGAAAACTTATATTTTCTTCCGTCTGGCAGAGATCTATCTTAATTATGCAGAAGCTTTAAATGAGCATGATCCGGGCAACCCTGATATTAAAAAGTATATTGATTTGATTCATGAAAGGGCGGGAATTCCAGGTCTTCCTAGTGGTTTAAGTCAGGACCAGATGCGCGAACGAATCAGACTGGAGCGTAAGATTGAACTAGCATTCGAAAGTCAGCGGGTATTTGACACCCGGAGATGGAAGATTGCCGAACAAACCGACAATGGTCCGATGTACGGCATGGCAACAAGTAAAGGAACGAGTTTTACTGATGCTTCTTTCTATGAAAGAACAGTGTTTGAGACGCGTGTTTTCCAGAAAAAACATTACTTATGGCCAATTCCTCAATCTGAAATCGATAGGAATAAAGCTATGGTTCAAAACCCAGGTTGGTAATCTAAAAAAAAGATGAAACCTGCATGAGCTTACTGTACAACAAACTACATAAAGCTCGTGCAAGCTTCATAA
>CBFGOI010000056.1:0-29961 GCA_965650335.1 uncultured Pedobacter sp.
CAAAAGGGATTTTGAAATTGCCAAGGAAAACTCTTCCCAAATAAGCCTCCCGTTCAGTCTTGATCCCAGTAAAATAAATTTAATATATGTGGGTCGCGGAGGATTTGACATGATTCCCGCAGTCACTCTGTTGTTTAAAGCATTTCGTTCTCTGTTGGATGCGGGTATACAATCGGCCCAGAATATTAGATTTCACTTCATTGGCACGAGCTATGCCCCTCAAGGGCGTGGAAGTTTGACCTTTACACCTATTGCCAAGAGCTTTGACCTGGAAGAATTTGTGAGCGAACGAACGGATAGAGTTTCGTTTTATGAAAGTATCTTATCGATGCAAGCTGCTGACGGGTTGCTTATACCCGGCTCAAACGATCCTGGCTACACTGCCTCTAAAATTTACCCTTATTTACTTACCGGAAAACCTATTCTGGGGCTCTTTCGATCTACCAGCAGCGCTTACCATATCTTAAAAAAAGCATCCCATATTGTGACTGATTTCGATAATCAGGAACAAGCGCTGTTAGATGTTAAGAGGTATCTTACTAAATCTATAACTGGCGAACTTAGCGCATTTCAGAACTGGGACGATTCTGAAGATTATGCCGCAAAAAACATGACCAAACAACAGTGCGAACTATTTGATAGCATATGCTCGAAAAAATAAAAAGAACTCTTGGATTCATTCTTAGTCATAATTTGGCCAAGAGAAATAAACTAAGGGCTCTAAGAAAGTTCCTTATTTGGCAAGTCCAAACAACAATTTCGCCATCTACTTTTTACAGGAAAAAGTTTGCTTCCAAACTTTGGGTAAGCGTTAATAAAGGCCAAACTGGTATGACCGGTAATTTGTATGCAGGGTTACACGAGTTTGAAGACATGGCATTTTTACTTCATTTTTTAAGGCCTGATGATGTGTTTATTGATGCCGGAGCGAATGTAGGATCTTATAGCCTTTTGGCATCAGGAATAGTTGGTTCACAATCAATAGCTTTTGAACCGCTACCCACTACTTTCAACAACCTTATAAATAATATCAACCTAAACGGACTGTCAAACTTAGTAATGGCGCACAACATAGGTTTGTCATCCGGCAACGGATTTCTCAAGTTTAGTGCAGATTATGACACTACAAACCATGTGTTACAAGCAGAGAGTGACAATAACAGCATTGAAGTGCCCGTTTCGACACTTGATAATCAGGTTGACCCACTTTCTAATTCTTTGCTGAAGATTGACGTAGAAGGCTATGAGACGGAAGTTTTAAAAGGAGGTAAGACGCTCCTGTCGAGCCCCAATTTGAAGGCAATAATTATCGAATTAAATGGTTCTGGAAACAGGTATGGATTTGATGATAGGTTGATACACCAAGATCTCGTAAACACGGGTTTTAGCCCGGCATGCTATGATCCATTTTCCAGAGTTCTTAAAATACAAGAAAGCTATGGCGATAAAAACACGATATATGTAAAAGACATTGATTTCATAAATAAGAGAATTGAAAGTTCTAAAAAGTATAAAATTTTTGGTGTAGAATTCTAGTGAAACTTGCAGTAGTCACAACGCATCCGGTACAATATTATGCTCCTTTGTTCAAGACCTTAAGTGCTGAAAATATAACATTAAAAGTATTCTACACCTGGGGGGAACAGTCAATTAACAAATATGATCCAGGGTTTGACAAAATTATTAAATGGGATATACCTATACTTGAAGGGTATGATTTTGAATTTCTTGAAAACACCGCATCATCTCCGGGGAGTCATCATTACAATGGCATCAAAAACCCTGAGGCTATAACTAGAATAGAAGCTTTTAAACCAGATGTTATACTTGTTTTTGGATGGAGCTATCACAGCCATCTGAATATCATGCGGCATTTTAAGTCTAAGATCCCAGTTTGGTTCAGAGGAGACTCTACATTACTGGATGAACGAGGTCTTTTTAAGAAAATATTACGTGAGCTTCTGCTAAGATGGGTGTATTCTTATATTGATAAAGCTTTTCATGTTGGCTCCAATAATAGGAATTATTTTAAAGCTTGCGGATTAAGAGATGATCAACTATTATTTGCACCACATGCGGTAGACAATGAGAGGTTTTCTGAAGATAGATCCAGTGAAGCCTCGCAGTTGCGAGCAAGACTTGGTATTGGAAAAGAACACGTATTGATACTCTTCGCCGGAAAGCTAGAAGAAAAGAAAGATCCTACTTCGCTTTTGAAAGCTGTTCTAGAGCTTAAGGATCCCCAACTCTATCTTCTCTTTGTGGGTAATGGTGCTCTTGAGAATCAGTTGAAGAATATAGCTGCCAATTCCGCTGCTAATGTTCAATTTATGGACTTTCAGAATCAAGATCAAATGCCAGTCATCTATCAAGCTTGCGACCTTTTTTGCTTACCTTCAAAAGGACCGGGTGAAACTTGGGGATTGGCCGTAAATGAAGCTATGGCAGCAGGTAAAGCCGTTATGATTTCAGATAAGGTTGGCTGTGGAGTAGACTTAGTGAAGCCTGGCATAAATGGTGAAATATTTTTGCACTCAAATCCTGAAGACTTGATGAAGAAACTAAGTCAAATAATCTCAGCAAAAAAGCTTTATGAATATGGGAGAGAATCAAGACGTATTATTCAAAATTGGAGCCTATACAAAAGTGCGCAAAGCATTGTATCGGCCTTAAAGAGTTAGTTTGACAAAGTTCAGTCCAATCTCATATCATCCTGAAAGAACATTCCTTGTATTCATACCATGGCTGCTCAGCCTACTTCTAAGCATGGATCCTATAACTTCATACATGGTTGCTTGGGGTGGGTCATTTTTTATCTTCTATATCACGATTTCGGGAAAGATAAAAGCAATACCTGATGATCTAAACCTTTCGGAGCAATTAATGCGACCATTATTCCTCACGCAGATCATTTTTGCTGGATATATGGCCTGTACTTCCATATTCTACTTTTTAGAAGTACTCGGCTACAAAGACTTTGAGTTTCCACCTTTTTACTATGCAATAGATTATACGGAGCTAGAACTTGTTGCGAAATGTCAACGGTTTTATTGCCTTGCACACGCATCCTTTGTCACAGGTTTACTTTTAGTAATGAACTACTCGAAACCAAAGAAATATTTTCTATCTATCAAAGATTACTCGACTTTTATTCTTGTCTTTGCACTAATCACTCTTCCTTTATCTACCTCTTTTCTTTTAATACCGGGATTACGCCAGTTTTATTTTCAGTTTAATGCGTTAAGCTTCATTGCTGGGACGCTCGCTTTAGCCTATGCAATACCATCAAGAAAAGTAGGAAACACGGTACTATGTTCTTTTTTATATGTATCCAACTTTACTCAATCGCTTCTGTCGGGTTATAAAGAACCCATTATCATTAGTGTATTGGTATTAGGAATATTTCTATACCCGTTTTATAAGAAAACTATTTTCCTTACGTTTATTCCTATTTTGATTTCTTTATTTGTAATCCTTCCTGCATATAACCAAGTTTTTCGCTCTAAAGCATGGGGCGGAGAAGAAAGTGCAAAAGACGCGTCTGATGCAGCAATTGACGCGGTTTTGAATTCGGAAACTGAAGACAACACGACATGGAGTTTTCTTACCGGCCGGTTAAGTGAAATACAAATGTTCACTAAATATGTCTACACTACTCCTTTTCCAATTGACTACTATGGTTTTGAGTTATTGAAACAATCATTTATTGTAATTACACCAAGGGCCTTTTGGCCCAGCAAGCCGATCACAGAAGAAATGGTAATGGAGAGGGTATACAACGCAGGCATAGTAAGCCGGGGTTCCAAGGTTTCGGCAAAACCGCCGTTGGTTGTGGACGGTTATCTTTCAGGGGGTACCCTGGGGGTCTTCATCACCTTGATTATCTACGGGATAATTGCCCAACTGATTTCTATGAAAGCAGAGCGGCTTTTTGGAGGATATGTGTTAGGAACTGCCCTGATGTATTCTGGCTTATTTCAAATTCTGTGGCGCGGATTGAGTTTTGAATTTATCATAAATTCGGTATTCTGGAGTTATGTGTCAATGCTAATCATATTCAGGATTTTGAGAATACTTAATATATTAAAGCCTTCAAGTCATGGAAAGTAAACTCATTGAACGCTATCTATTACTTTTCATCCCTTGGTTGCTTAGCGTAGTTTTTAACTATATCCCAGTCATTTCTTTTGGCATTGGCTGGCTAGGCTCATTTTACATTTTCTACCTGTCTTATTGTGGGAAAATTAAACAACTCCCAAAGGACATGCCAATAGCAGAACAGCTCATGCGTCCGATTTTCCTTGTACATATCATCTTTGCAGGCTACATGAGTGTTTCTCCAATATTTAACTTCGTAGATGCTATGGGCTGGATCAGTTTTGATGATAATCCTTTTCCAGTAAGTGACGTACAACTCGAATTAATAGCACAAAGTCAACGGTATTATTGTCTCGGCCATGCAGCCTATGCCGCTGGACTACTGATGTTTCTTTCTCCTCAAAGCACTGTCTATAAGCTTACGATTACAGATCTTCCTTCATTTTTGGTAAGGTTTACTTTTATCGCATTATTGATTTCAAACGGATTCTTACTTTTCCCTGCCTTGAATCAGTTTTATTTCCAACTTTCAGCTTTAAGTTTTATCAGTGGTACTATGGCTTTAATATTTTCTTTCCGAGCTGGCAGGTTAGAATATATAATGATTTGCAGTATTCTATATGTCATAAATTTCACACAGGCGTTATTGTCTGGCTTTAAAGAACCCATTATTATCAATATTTTGGTGCTCGGCATCTTTTTGTATCCTTTTTACAAAAAAATAATTTTGGCTTTATTTACTCCTGTTATGCTTGTCCTCTTTCTTTTACTGCCAACTTATAATCAGGTATTTAGAGAAAAAGCATGGGCAAATGAAGAAGATGCGGAAATTGCGTCTGATGCTGCGATAGCTGCGGTAACAGACGAAGATGAAGATAAACAAACTACCGCATGGGGATTTCTAACCGGAAGGCTAAGTGAAGTGCAAATGTTTACCGGGTATATAGAAAACACTCCCTCTCTAACTAATTATTATCGATTTGACATCGTACTGCAATCACTTGAGGTGGTTATACCAAGGGCTTTCTGGCCGGATAAACCGATAACCGAAGAAATCGTAATGGAACGAGTTTATAAAGCAGGTGTAATAAACCGGGGATCGACAGTTTCAGCTAAACCGGCTCTTGTGGTCGACGGGTATTTGTCTGGCGGAGGATTGGGTGTATTTCTCACTTGTTGGTTCTTTGGAATAGCCACTCAACTGATTTCTATGAAAGCTGAGCAACTTTTTGGCGGTTATCTCATTGGGACGGGATTGATCTTTTCCGGTCTTTTTCAGATCTTATGGCGAGGCTTAAGCTTTGAATTTCTAATCAATTCAGTAATATGGAGTTACGTAACAATGTATCTAATCTTCGCCATTTTGCGCTTATTGAACGTATTAAAAAAGGTAGATGAAACTCATTCAAATTAACGCATCCTACAAACCTGCTTTCATCTACGGTGGCCCAACGATGTCTATATCCAAACTCTCAGAAGTTCTAGTTAGTAAGAATACCTTATTAGAAGTATTAACCACTACGGCAAATGGGGAAAAGGAAGTTGACATAATTTCCGGGAGCACCGTATTTGTAGAAAATGTACCAGTAACCTATTATAAAAGACTTACCAAAGACCATACGCATTTTAGTCCCGCTTTGTACTTTGGCCTGTGGAAGAAATTAAAGAAAACCAATGCGCTGAAATCTCAAAACCCCATGGTAGTCCATATTCATACTTGGTGGAACTTGGTTTCGGTATTTAGCTGCATGCTTGCTATTTTAAAAAATGTTCCTGTTGTATTATCCCCACGAGGCACCTTAAGTGCTTACTCCTTTGGAAACCGCAACAACCTTATTAAAAATCTGATATACAGAATTAGTAAGCCTTTTTTAAAACGTTGCCATTTTCACGTGACCAGTGACAACGAAAAAAGAGCCGTGTTGGCTTTGCTAAATCCTAAAAGTATTACCGTTATTCCGAACTTGGTTAGTTTAGCTGAGAATGAGTTGGAGGTTGTGGGTTCTGGGTTGAAGGAAGATGGGGTGCAAGTGGTAAGTTGCGAGTTGAAGGAGGGAAACGGGTCGAATAAGAGGAAGAGTAATGTTTTTAAATTTCTATTTCTATCCAGAATTGAAGAGAAGAAAGGATTAGAGCTTTTATTCGCAGCTTTAACCGATATTGCCCTTAAATTTCATTTAAGTATAGCCGGGAGTGGCGAAGAGGAATACGTCAATCAGCTAAAAACGCTTTCGACTTCGCTAGAAATTGAGGACAAGATTTCCTGGATAGGTCAACAATCAGCAGAGAAGAAATTTGATCTAATGGCAGCTCATGATCTGTTGATACTTCCCTCTTACGATGAAAACTTCGCGAATGTGGTGATCGAGAGTCTGGCTATGGGTACAGCCGTATTAATTTCGGAAAATGTGGGACTGAGTGACTATGTAAAAGAACAGGATTTAGGATGGGTATGCAAGTTCGATCAGGAGGATTTGAGGTATTCGCTTATCCAGGCTGCGAAAGATTCTATAAAGCTTGGTCGCATCAAAGAAACTGCACCTGGAAAGATAAGAGAAGATTTTTCGGACGACAAATTAATAAAACGCTATATTGAAATGTATCGTCGCATAGCAGAAGAAGCATTTTCTTAGAAAGGTATTAGATCTCTCCTTTGAGAGATGATAAACGATGGGAATACGACAATTAAATTAATTGGCAAAAAAGGCGAGTATTAATTTAAATATCACGGACCGAGCTAGAGATGCTGAAGTAAATTCAGGATGACAAAATATAATAAATAAAATGTCGGAATATAAAGATTACGGGTATAACGATTCCAAGCATACGCATGCCCATGCTTACATTTTAGATAAGCTAGTCAACATGCTTGATAAGAGGAACAATCAAACCATCCTTGATCTGGGATGCGGCAATGGTTCGTTAGCTACGGCTTTATTGCAACAAGGGTTCAATGTCTATGGAACCGATGCATCGGAAAAAGGAATTGCCATCGCAAATCAAATTAATCCCGGCCGCTTTGCCATTCAGGATTTGTCGTCGGATGATCTTCCATCCGAATTAGCCGAAATATCCTTTGATACGATCATTTCCACGGAAGTAATCGAACATTTATACGATCCCCGCAAGTTCATTGATTTTGCAAAAAGAACTTTATTGAAAAATGGTGGTGGAGATTTAATCCTTTCTACGCCCTATCATGGCTATTTAAAGAATCTTGCATTGGCATTAACAGGTAAGATGGATTCGCACTTTGGACCGCTTTGGGATGGAGGGCATATTAAATTTTGGTCGAAAAAGACGTTAACATTACTGCTGGAAGAGAAAGGATTTGAAGTGACGGATTTTGCGGGGTGTGGAAGGATGCCGTATTTGTGGATGTCGATGTTGGTGAAAGGACGGATATGAAACCTGTTAATAATTTACTTTACACAGCATTAGATTTCTACCTGTGTAGAAGTGACGTTTATATTAAATGGGAAAATATCTCTCCTGAAGCCGAGATGACAAAGGTGTGCTATCATTGGATTAGCAGCCACCCCCTTTAATTCCCCCGCCAGCGGGGGATACAGGATGCATTAGATTGGTTAATTAAAATATAAGTTAGTGCGTGATTTCTCCTTTATCATTTTATCTTATAACGAAGAAGTGCACCTTCCTCGTTTACTGAAATCAATTCAAGGACTAAATGCGGGTGTGTATGTCTTGGATTCTGGGAGTACAGACAGGACATTGGAGATTTGCAGAGAGTTTGGTGTTATTGTTCAGCAAAACACATTTGAAAACCACCCTAAACAATGGCATGCTGCTATCAGCAGTTTTACTATTACCACTCCTTGGACTATCGGCTTAGATTCTGATCAGATCGTCACTCCTGAATTATTTGACAAGCTTCAGCAATTTAAAGATGAAGATTATACGAACATAAACGGGATCTATTTTAACCGCAAAAACTTTTTCAAGGGAAGATGGATCCGCCACGGTGGGTTTTATCCTAAATATCTTTTGAAGATGTTCCGCACAGGTGTCGGCTACTCCGATTTGAATGAGAATATGGATCATCGCTTTGTAGTGCCGGGAAAGACGATTATCTGGAAAGACGGCCACATTCTTGAAGAAAACCTGAAAGAAAATGAGATCAGCTTCTGGATAGCCAAACATAACCGCTATAGTGATTTGGTAGCGCATGAAGAAATTGAACGGATGGAGCTATCACGAGCCCAAACGATAAAGCCGCGCTGGTTTGGTAATCCTGATGAGCGGATTGCATGGATGAAAAGCATCTGGTGGAAGTTACCTTTAGGACTAAGGCCATGCCTCTATTTTTTTTACCGCATGTTCTTCCACCTAGGAATACTTGATGGTAAAGCAGGGATTTTGTTTCATTTCTTGCAGGGATTCTGGTTCAGGCTGATTGTTGATGTGAAGATTAGAGAGAAAAGGAAAGAGGTATCCACCGGAAAAGGAATGTGATTGTATTATCTAACAAGTTAATCACATCAACTTCCAATCACTTAAGATTAGACTATTAACCGTAGAAAATCTAGCCTCTAGACCTATCATCATAAGGTATTCATTCCTTTTAAAAATTTTATCCAAGCATCCATTCTGATATTCTCATACCCTTTTTGTTCTTCAGGACATTTTCCTTTGTCCACCGCTTCCATTAAAGATGGTAAATAGTCACTAAATTCAGCGGGCTTATCAACAGGATGAGTAAGCCAAGCATTTGGGCTTTTTAATATCAGTCGCTTGCCGCCTCTTGAAGAAATCGCTCTAAATAGTACTATTTCAGGATCTCTAGGAAAAGCACGTCTTCCATATTTCCTTAAAATTATTTCTAGTAAAAGTTTTCCTCGCAAGAGAGGAAAATAATTTTTCAAACGTTCTTTATCCATCAAAAAATGACGGGTCGATAAGAAGTCGTTTAACCAGTAAAAGGGAGTTGATATATTTTCACGCCCTTCATGAAGAGACGGCAGATCAAAATCCACGTCGTCAACAGGCGGACATAGACGAGGTGTTGCTGAAACAATGTTTTTGTTTTCTTGAAAATACGTCAAGGCTTCCTCTATCCAAAAATACCCTTCTTTCTGATAAAGTAGTATATCTCCATCATAATGCAGTATGTATTTTGTTCTAACAAGCTCAAGTCCAGCCCAGTAACTCATATTAGCTGTTCCCCCAGCAGAATGCGTGACAGAAACAATACCTCTTAAGTATTTTTTTGCTAAACGCGGAATTAATGGGTCATCAGTCTTCAAAAAATAAACTTCATTAACAGTTCCATTGCCTCTCAACGTAAGAGCTATCTCAATAATTCGTTCAACCCTCTTATTAAATTCTTCTTGAGGAAATTTTGTATCTGGGTCTACTAATTTTGTCTTTTGAGGCCTGCAACAATCAACGACTAATAGACGTCTTTTTATTGCAGAATGCTTTTCTACTAAAGAAGGTACTGTTAAATGTGCATAATTGATATCTCCTGGCGATATATTAATCTGAAGGGTGATCTCATCAAATTGTGAACTCATAACTCGTTTTATTGTACTTGATACTGAAAGACCTAAACTGCTTCATGCAGAATAGGACAATTTGATTACCCAAGAACTTCATATTCCTTTGTGCAGCTCTTAACACATGAAAAAGATTGCAAGATAAAATATATGGTGTAATGTCTAACTATTTTTATTACTTTAATCAACTTTAATTGTCTTTTTCTTTAAAACTCCTATTTAGATTGCTGAGTAAATTTCTAGTAAATGCTCTGCTTTCAGATGATACTAAATTTTGAATTTGTTACCTATTAGATACATTGAATTAATCATTCCTGTTCGTTGTTTTATAAGTTAATCCATTTAGAATTGTTAAAATCCATCTGGCAAAATAAATCCTATCGGTTCCTGATACTATTCTTGGGACTATTCACTTTTCTATACTATTTCAACATAGCGTATATCGGATTAGTTGCGCCTGGCAATTACTATGTGCCTTTTTTGGCGGAGCACCTCAACTATATTAATGGACTGCGATATGTATTAATGCAGGTAAGCGCTTTTTTGATAAAGGCTTCAGGAGAACAGGTATTTACAACCGACATCTGGTTACGGGTTTCGGGACGGGGCGGTTTCATTATGGCATACGACTGCTTAGGATATGGAGTGATGAGTTTTTTGACCGCCTTTGTAATTGCGTATCCGAAGCCGCTGAAAAGCAAGTTATGGTTTCTTCCCGCGGGCTTACTTTTAATCCAGACGCTAAATGTGATCCGCTTTGTATTATTGGGTTTGTATTGGAAAAAATCGCATTTAAAGCACTTTATGGATCATCACGATATTTTTAACCTGATTCTATATGCGATTTTGCTGATGGTAATCTGGTTTTGGGTGGAAGAGAAGAGGGTGTGAGTGGGTTGGAGGTTGTGGGTTGTGGGTTATAGATTATGGGTTGTGGGTTATGGGATTTCGCGCATTTAGGATTTAAGAAATGGTTAATAGTGGATTTCTTAACCAATTCACCTAAGAAAAAATTTATCATAAATTAGCATGTCGGGAATTCATCTTTCAACATTGAAACAAACTCAGCTTAGAAAGGCATTTGATACTAAAGACTTTAATCACGGAGCTCCGATGCTTAAGGTTTTGCTGTGGTATTTTACAGACACACTCATTTTCCGTTCGGGAATTATTCCTTTTAGCGTAATACTGGTGGCGATATTGAAGCTCTTTGGAGCAAAGATCGGGAAAGATGTTCGTGTAAAACCTTTTATCCATATCAAATATCCCTGGCGTTTAACGCTTGGCGATCACTCCTGGCTTGCTGAATGTTATATTGAAAATTTAGCTCCGGTTACCATCGGAAAGAATGTCTGCGTTTCGCAGGAGGCCATGCTTCTAACGGGAAACCACAACTTTAAAAAAAGCACTTTTGACTTAATCGTTGATGGGATTACGCTGGAAGATGGGGTTTGGATTGGTGCGAGAGCAACGGTTTGTCCGGGTGTAGTTTGTAAATCGCATAGTGTATTGGCGGTGGGGTCGGTGGCGACGAAGGATTTGGAGGAATATTCGGTGTATCAAGGGAATCCGGCAGTGAAAGTTAGGGATAGGATTATAGAGTAAAATTAATCTGCAGATGCATTGATGTGCAAATGTGCAGATTAGGGAAACGTGCAGATGGATTGATGTGCAAATCAGGGAAATGTGCAGATGGGTTGATGTGCAAATGTGCAGATTAGCGAAATGTGCGAATCGATTGATGTGCAAATGTGCAGATTAAAGGGGCATCCAACTTACAACTTACAACTCACAACCTACAACATTCAACCCTCAACCATTTATCGCCTTCCAAAGCATATCCTTCAGCTCCATAATGTTTTTCTGAGCCACTGAAGAGATAAATATATAAGGAACATCGGGCATGTCTTTTTTGATTTCTTCAGTCAACTCTTCGTCGAGCATATCCGATTTGCTGATGGCAAGCACCCGGGGTTTATGCATTAACTCAGGATTGTACTCTTCGAGCTCATTTAAGAGAATAGCGTATTCTTCTTTTATTGTTCTGCTGGTATCTGCCGGGATTAGAAACAGCAATACGGAATTACGTTCTATATGTCGCAGAAACCGTAGCCCCAGCCCTTTGCCTTTAGAGGCCCCTTCTATAATTCCCGGAATATCCGCCATTACAAAAGAGCGGTTATCGCGGTAAGCAACGATACCTAAATTGGGTATTAAAGTAGTGAAGGGATAATCAGCAATTTCAGGTTTCGCTGCCGAGACTACAGAAAGCAAGGTTGATTTACCTGCATTCGGGAATCCAACCAAACCTACATCCGCCAGTACCTTTAGCTCCAAAACCATCCACTCTTCTTTCCCTTCCTCACCCGGCTGGGCAAAGCGTGGTGTTTGAAGCGTTGGTGTTTTAAAATGCCAGTTACCTTGTCCGCCGCGGCCCCCCGGAGTTAATATTTTCGTTTCCCCGTCCTTAGTGATTTCAAACAGAGTGATTCCCGTCTCAGCATCCTTCGCAATAGTTCCCAAAGGCACTTCCAAAATCTCATCTTTGCCGTTCTTGCCAGTTTTTAAACCGCTTCCGCCATTACCACCATCAGCGGCGATAACGTGTTTACGATATTTAAGATGAAGGAGTGTCCATACATGGGTACTTCCCTTCAAAATGATATGGCCTCCCCTTCCGCCATCGCCTCCATCCGGCCCTCCGGTGGCTGTAAATTTATCGCGGTGCAAATGTGCAGAACCAGAACCGCCCTTACCTGAGCGGCAGCAGATCTTTACGTAGTCGACGAAGTTGGACATGGAGTTGTACGTTATGGGTTATGAGTTGTATGTTATCTGTAATACCTTGTATATTCTGGTATTATACAAAAATAGCGGAAGCTGTTTATAACTTCCGCTAGTTCGATATATTTATTTCGGATTAGAATGTATCGGTTACTTCGCAAATACCGTCGAATATTTCGTCGATGCTTCCAATACCGTTAATGCTTACATATTTTCCCTGAGATTTGTAATAATTGGCCACAGGAGCTGTTTTGAAGTTGTACTCTTCAATGCGTTTTCTGATGATTTCAGGATTGGCATCATCGGCACGACCGGAATCTTTACCTCTGTTCAGCAATCTTGCTTCTAATTCCTGATCGTTCACCTCTAGGGCTACCATACCAGAAATGGTCGTATTTTTAGAATCTAACAAAGCATCAAGCGCTTCGGCCTGAGCAACTGTTCTGGGAAATCCGTCGAAAATAAAGCCTTTTGCATCTTTATTGGCATCCAGTTTATTGCTGATCATCCCAATAACAACTTCATCAGGAACAAGGATTCCCTGATCCATCAATTTCTTAGCTTCAAGTCCAAGCTGAGTTCCATTAGTGATTTCATTTCTCAGAATATCGCCCGTTGAAAGATGTACCAGGTGATACTTTTCAATAAGTTTTTGAGATTGAGTTCCTTTACCGGCACCCGGAGGGCCAAACAAGACAAGGTTTAACATCTGATTTGCGTTAAAATTTAAAAAGCCTTTCCGTATAGGTCGAAAAGGCTTTGGAATGATTTTGTGGACCTGAAGGGAGTCGAACCCCTAACCTCCTGATCCGTAGTCAGGTGCTCTATCCAATTAAGCTACAGGTCCAATATTAAAGAACTTCCATCGTGCGATCTGCATTGCGCAGGTCCGTTTTGAATGGTCTGCAAAGATAGAAGTTCTTTTTAAAACTCTGACAAAATTTTAAATATTCTATCAAAGATCTAATTATTAATTCTTTAAGACTGTTTTCCTTTGCCTGGACCGGGTTTTGCGATAGAATCTCGCATGTCGGTATCCGATTTCAGGTTCTGCATTTTGTAATAGTCCATAATACCCATGTTACCCGAACGGAAGGCATCGGCCATTGCCAGAGGCAGCTGTGCTTCGGCCTCAATCACTTTTGCTCTTGCTTCCTGCGCTTTCGCACGCATTTCCTGCTCATTTGCTACAGCCATCGCTCGGCGTTCTTCTGCCCGTGCATTGGCTACTTTTAAATCGGCTTCCGCCTGATCTGTTTGAAGTTTGGCACCAATATTTTCGCCGATATCTATGTCTGCTATGTCGATCGATAAAATTTCAAATGCGGTTCCACTGTCAAGGCCTTTATCTAATACCGTCTTAGAAATCCTGTCGGGATTTTCAAGTACTTCTTTATGATTCATTGCTGAACCGATTGTTGTAACAATACCTTCGCCTACACGTGCCAGAATAGTCTCCTCTCCTGCACCACCAACTAACTGATTGATGTTGGCGCGAACGGTTACCCTGGCTTTCGCTATTAACTGGATACCATCCTTGGCTACCGCGGCAACCGGTGGCGTATTAATAACTCGTGGATTAACCGATAGCTGAACAGCATCAAACACGTCTCTTCCGGCGAGATCTATCGCGGTAGCTAGTTTGAAATCAAGAGGAATATTCGCTTTATCTGCCGATATTAATGCTTTAATTACACTATTAACATTTCCGCCGGCGAGGTAATGGGTTTCTATCTCATTTGACGTAAGATTGAGTCCTGCCTTAGTTGAGGTTATCATTGCGCTTACTACGAGAGATGGTGACACCTTTCTTAAGCGCATTAAAAAAAGGTTGAGCAGACTTACACGTACCCCTGAAAGCTGCGCTGTAAACCACAGGTTAATTGGTAAAACGTAGAAAAAAATGAATAATGCTATAATTGATCCGACGACCATTAACAGCAAAGAAAAATTAGGATCCATATGATAATGATTTAAAGGTTAATGTTACGAATATAGGTTTTAATTTATAATTAATGGAAGTTCGAGATAATGGGGCGCTACGCCTTTTTAGATCCCGAAACGAGTTCGGGATGAGGGCACTTTCGGCGGATGACCTGCAGGCAGGTATGACAGCCACTGTGAGAATAAGGGCAACTTATAATGAAGCCCCATCAGGATTTCAGATCTCTCAATTGGCTGTCCACAATCTCAAGTCCTTCACTAAATGAATGAGGTTTATACCCCAACACACGTATTGCCTTATTCAATATAAAGCCAGTTTTTAGGGGTCTTTTTGCTTCCTGATTTAAATCTTTTGAAGATATGGGGATTATTAATGAACTATCCAGACTCCAGAAATCAGCAACTTTCTGAACGAGCTCATAGACCGTCATCATGTCCTTGCCCGAAATGTGAAAGATTCCGGTTGCACCTTTCTCGGCGGCAAGTAAGCAGGCTTCCGCAAGGTCAAGGGCGAGTGTCGGCATTCTCCATTGGTCGGTCACCACATGAATCGGCTCGCCTTTTTCCAATGCAGATTTCGCCCACAACACAATATTGGAACGGCTCATGTTGGCAGTTACACCATATACCAGAATAGTTCTTAGAATAGTCCAGCGGCAATCCGATGCCTGAATAATTTTTTCTGCTGCTACTTTTGTTTCGCCATAATAGCTTAGCGGATCGGGTTGATCATCTTCTGAATAAGGACCAGCTTGCCCGTCGAAAACAAAGTCGGTCGACAAATGGATTAAATGAATATTTCTTTCGCGACAGATTTCGACAAGATATTTAATAGCGTCGACATTAATTAAGTGGCACAATTCTCTTTCTTTGTGACATGCATCAACATTAGTAACTGCTGCAGTATTAAGAATAACATCCGGATTAAACGCCGCGACCACCTCCCACAGCTGAGTTCTGTTGGATATATTGAGTTCTGAATATTGATAATCACCGGAACCTGTGTATCGATCTTCGCCTTTTGAAGTGGCAATAAGATTCGCCCTGTTTGTAGAAGTAATCAGATGGGTTAATGTTTGCCCCAGCAATCCATTACTGCCTGTTACAAGAATTTTCAGCATGGGGCAAATTAGAAAATAAAATAAAAGAGGCGAATTAATAATTCGCCCCCTTCAATATGTATATATAGAATTAAACATCCCTTTTGGTACTTCCGCTTCTAGTTATAGCAATTATTATAATAATAAAAACTGCTACTCCAACAACCCAAACCCAGGGCTGCGCATACCAACCTCCTCCGCCATCACCGGTATCAGCATTGATATCTACATCAACTTTCTCTGGAACAGTAGTTTGGGCCAAAGCCGGTAAACCCGCCAGGATACTTAAGGTTGCTAGAAAGGCCGAAAACCAAATTTCAGTCTTCGCCAATTTGTTTAAAAAATTTAAGTTTTTCATACTAAGATTATTAAATGTGTAAAAAGAATCAACCAGTTCAAAATCAAACTGATCATTTAGTTAAATTGATTAATTGTTTAACACATAATTTAACAAACAGTTTTATTGATCATATACCATGTTCTGATTCGACGTCGCGTTTACCATAGTTTTTAAAAACCAGGCCAATAACCAAAATAAGAATCGAAGCTATAATTGCCCAGATCCAGGGCTGAGCATACCATGCTGCTGTATTAGGCACCCCGTTGGGATCAGTTTCTATGCTTCGCAGATATGCTGTAGACTGATCCGCCTTGGATGACTGGTCGCGGCCATCATTTGAAGTATTACCAGGTTGCGCCATCGCCATGAACGAAAAAAAGGCTAATACCAAAATACTGCTAAGCGAAACGAGTTTGAATTTTACTTGAGCGATTTTACCTATTGCTGTTTCCATGATTTTACATTTTACCTATATATTTTAACACTCATAAACGCACACAGTTTGCATGAAAAGCGATATAAAAAAATTTATTAAAAATCTTTTAGCTAAGTCATTTGAAATACCGGTTTAAAGCGTATTTTTGCAGACCAAAAAAGCGACCTTATTTATTCGCTTAATTACTTGATTAATAAAAATTTTTACGAAAAAATTTTATGCCAAACACTGGAAAAATAGCGCAAATCATCGGACCGGTAGTTGACGTTAGCTTCGCTGAAGAAGCCAAGCTTCCAAGAATCTACGATGCACTTCAAATTGTAAAGCCAAACGGACAAGTAATTGTTCTTGAGGTTCAACAGCATCTTGGCGAGGACCGCGTACGTGCAATTGCCATGGATTCTACCGACGGACTTGTACGCGGAATGGAAGTAATTGACACTGCAGAGCCGATTAAAATGCCTATCGGTGAAAATATTAAAGGCCGGGTATTTAATGTTGTGGGCGATGCTATTGATGGCATTCCAAACCTTGATAAATCAAACGGTCGGCCTATTCACAATACTGCCCCAAAATTCGAAGATCTTTCCACTGAAACGGAAGTCCTTTTTACAGGGATCAAAGTAATCGACTTACTTGAGCCTTATGCAAAGGGGGGTAAAATCGGGTTATTTGGTGGAGCCGGCGTAGGTAAAACTGTATTAATCCAGGAGCTTATCAATAACATTGCAAAAGGACACGGTGGTTTATCTGTATTTGCAGGTGTAGGTGAACGTACACGTGAAGGGAACGATTTACTTCGTGAAATGCTTGAATCCGGCATCATTAAATATGGTGAAGAATTTATGCACGGAATGGAGAAAGGCGAATGGAACCTTGATAAAATTAACACAGAAGACTTAAAGGAGTCTAAAGCGACCTTTGTTTTCGGACAAATGAACGAGCCTCCGGGTGCACGTGCTCGTGTGGCATTATCAGGATTAACCATTGCTGAATACTTCCGTGATGGTGACGGTACCGGACAAGGGCGTGATATACTTTTCTTCATCGATAACATTTTCCGTTTCACCCAGGCTGGGTCTGAGGTATCTGCGCTATTAGGTCGTATGCCTTCTGCGGTAGGTTACCAACCAACCCTTGCAACCGAAATGGGTTTGATGCAAGAGCGTATCACTTCCACAAAACGCGGATCAATCACATCTGTTCAGGCGGTTTACGTTCCTGCGGATGATTTAACTGACCCCGCACCGGCAACAACATTTGCCCACTTAGATGCGACAACTGTATTGTCTCGTAAAATTGCTGAGTTAGGTATCTATCCAGCGGTTGACCCTCTGGATTCAACTTCGCGTATCCTTAGCGCTGCTGTTTTAGGTGATGAGCATTACAACTGTGCACAACGTGTTAAAGAAACCTTACAACGCTATAAAGAACTTCAGGATATCATCGCCATCTTAGGTATGGATGAGCTTTCTGAAGAAGATAAATTAGTTGTTGCCCGCGCTCGTCGTGTTCAGCGTTTCTTATCACAACCTTTCCACGTGGCAGAGCAATTTACCGGATTAAAAGGTGTATTGGTTGATATTAAAGAAACCATTAAAGGCTTCAATATGATTATGGATGGTGAGGTGGATGAATATCCTGAAGCAGCATTCAACCTTGTTGGAACTATTGAAGACGCAATTGCAAAAGGCAAGAAAATACTTGCTGAGGCAAACGCATAACGAGTTGAAAATGGCTAGTATCAGGTATAAAGTAGCTAGTACAAAGTATCAAGACTAATAGCATATAAAAAGTACGAGTATTTAACGCCCAGATACTTGACACAAAAAGAAAAATGCGTAATTAGTATAAGGTAGCTAGTAAAGTATCAAGATTTTAGCATATAGAGATTAACAGTACAAGTATTTGGGACTCATCTTGATACCAGATACTTGATACTAGATACCAAAAAAATGACATTAGAAATCTTAACACCAGATAAAAAAGTATTCGAAGGAGAAGTAAGCTCGGTAACGGTTCCCGGAACTGCAGGTTCTTTTGAGATACTCAACAATCACGCTCCAATAATATCTACTCTTGAAGATGGCAAAGTCACCGTTAGAAGTGGAAAAGGCGCAGAGCGTTTTATTATTAAAGGCGGAGTGGTCGAGGTAAATAATAATAAGGTAATTTTGCTGGCTGAAGGCGTGGTAAGCTAAAACTTATATCGCTTGATGCTTAATAAAAGGCCGGTTGAATATTCAATCGGCTTTTTTGTCTATGTATAATTGAGGCCTATTCAAGTCTTAATCCTCCCAAATACCATTTATAGAAACGATCTCTCAGTTTTAAACGACTCGTCCAAATTCATCCATAGATAAGCTAAACATTCCCGGCCTTAGAAAGACCTGGCCCCGTAAACAGCCTCTGATGGATTTTAGAAACTATGCAATTCCTCCATCAGATTAATTAACGGAAGTGCTAATGCGTCTTTGGTGATATAAAATGGCTCTTTGCCAGGATAAACAACAAAACGTTTTATTGCCTGAATATCATCGCAGCCGAGATAAAATCCCTTTGTCAATACTCCGAAATTCTATCTATCATCCTTGCAATTATAATAGTTGATTTTCGATTTGCAAGGACAGACTAGTAAAGTTATAAGTTGCATAAAACGACGTAGGCTCATATGCCCTTTTGGTGCCGACATCTACAAGTACATCAGACCAGTAACTGTTGGATAAAAACCTCCGAACATGGTTCAGGCAATTAAAGCCGATTTCCGGTGCCGGAGTTTGTAGGTTTTTTTGTCAAATTTTGAATTTCAGGAAGATTTTTGCGATTTGGCAGAACTCGAAGCCAAGTCCATACCGAATACCAAAATCATAATTAGTATATTAGTACAATACTATAATTCTTAAAATTCAACCACACACAAAATTAAATTCTAATATTTATACATTATAAGAATTAAATTCTTTTTTTCATTTTTACTCCTAAGCTATTGACTGAAAAGAAGCAAGTACTTAACTTGAGAAAATAAATAAAGTACCTTAAAATTAAATACACACAGCCATCGATTTATAAGTGGCATAGATAAAAAGCAGCCCAATGGATTCATCAGTTACTAAA
The DNA here is from genome assembly GCA_965650335.1 of uncultured Pedobacter sp. Taxonomy (GTDB): domain Bacteria; phylum Bacteroidota; class Bacteroidia; order Sphingobacteriales; family Sphingobacteriaceae; genus Paradesertivirga. The sequence continues at coordinate 19,333 of CBFGOI010000056.1, forward strand.
AAAACAATCGAATTAAATCCTTACAGTAAAGTACTTACTCAAGACCCTACCCAACCGGCAGCACAAGCCATGCTATACGGCATCGGCCTGACCGATGAAGACATGCAAAAGGCTCAGGTTGGAATTGTGAGCATGGGCTATGATGGCAACACCTGTAATATGCACCTGAATGATCTGGCCAAGCTGGTTAAAGAAGGTGTTTGGAAAGAGGATTTAGTGGGATTGATTTTTCACACCATTGGTGTAAGTGACGGAATGAGCAACGGAACCCCTGGCATGCGCTATTCGCTTGTGAGTCGTGATATAATTGCCGATTCAATAGAGGCTGTTTGTGGAGCTCAGTATTATGATTCGATTATTGCCCTTCCGGGATGTGACAAAAACATGCCTGGCTCTGTTATGGCCATGGGAAGATTAAACCGCCCCTCCATAATGGTTTACGGTGGCACTATTGCACCGGGTCATTATAAGGGAGAGGATTTAAACATCGTATCGGCATTTGAGGCTTTAGGCAAAAAGATAGCAGGCGAGCTAGATGAAATAGATTTCAAAGAAATTATAAAAAATGCTTGTCCGAGCGCTGGAGCCTGCGGTGGTATTTATACCGCCAACACCATGGCTGCTGCTATTGAAGCACTGGGTATGAGTTTGCCGTACTCTTCTTCCAGCCCGGCGTTGAGCCCGGAGAAGCAACAAGAATGTCTTGATGCAGGAAAAGCAATTAAGATTTTGATGGAACGTGATATCAAGCCAAAGGATATCATGACCAAAAAAGCTTTCGAAAACGCCATTGTTACCATTATGATACTTGGTGGATCAACAAATGCTGTTTTACACTTTTTAGCTATTGCAAAGAGTGTTGACGTTGAGTTAACACAAGACGATTTCCAGGAAATAAGCAATCGTATCCCGGTACTGGCAGACATGAAGCCAAGCGGAAAATACATGATGGAAGATCTTCATAATATTGGAGGTGTTCCTGCAGTAATGAAATATGCCTTAGAACAAGGCTGGCTGCACGGCGATTGTTTAACCTGCACAGGAAAAACACTGGCAGAAAACCTGGCAGATGTTCCTGCATTGGACTTTGACACACAAAAAATCATCCTACCAAAGGAAAACCCAATAAAAGAAACAGGGCATTTACAGATCATCTACGGAAATCTTGCCGAAGGTGGCAGTGTAGCGAAAATTACCGGCAAAGAAGGCGAACGCTTTGAGGGCCCTGCACGTGTATTTGACGGCGAATTTGAATTGATCGAAGGTATCCAGTCGCGACGTGTACAGCGCGGGGACGTTGTCGTGATCAGAAATGTCGGTCCGAAGGGAGCTCCGGGAATGCCTGAAATGTTAAAACCCACTTCGGCACTAATTGGTGTCGGCCTGGGCAAGAGTGTTGCCCTAATTACGGATGGTCGTTTTAGCGGAGGAACCCATGGGTTTGTGGTAGGCCATATTACACCTGAGGCTTATGAAGGCGGATTAATCGGATTGGTGAAAGACAACGACATCATCGAAATTGATGCTATAAGCAGAGTTATGACGTTAAAGGTAAGTGAAGAAGAGATCGCTCAAAGAAAAGCAGCCTGGACTCAGCCAGAACTTAAAGCAAAAAAAGGACTGCTTTATAAATATGCCAAACAGGTGAGTACTGCAGCCGAAGGTTGCGTTACAGATCTTTAAAGTCACCGATTAGTTAAAAAGCAAGAGATAATTCATAATCTAATACCTAAATACAATGGATACAGCACAACAGGAGATAGCAGCAAAAGAATCAAAAACAACAGTTGAAATGACAGGTTCTGTTGCTTTGCTGGAAGGATTGATAGCAGAAGGCGTTGATACTATTTTTGGGTATCCGGGGGGAGCTATCATGCCTATATATGATGCCCTGTACGATTACATGGATAAGATAAATCATATACTAGTTCGTCACGAACAGGGTGGAATCCATGCAGGTCAGGGTTATGCACGTTCATCAGGCAAGGTTGGTGTGGTATTCGCAACCAGCGGCCCTGGGGCTACAAACCTGGTTACAGGATTAGCAGATGCACAGATTGACAGCACTCCTTTGGTTTGTATAACCGGACAAGTATTTGCGCATTTATTAGGAACCGATGCTTTCCAGGAAACTGATGTAATTAACATCACTACTCCTATAACTAAATGGAACTATCAGGTTACTGATGCTACAGAGATTCCGGAGGTTTTAGCTAAAGCATTTTATATCGCGAAAAGCGGAAGACCGGGACCTGTATTAATAGATATTACGAAGAACGCACAAATTCAAAAATTCAATTTTGAAGGCTATACAAAATGCGACCATATCCGTAGCTATCGTCCGAGACCTTTCGTACGTAAAGAATATGTACAGGAAGCTGCCGACCTGATCAATCAGGCTAAAAAACCGTTTATACTTTGGGGACAAGGTGTTCTGTTAGGCAGAGCCGAGCAGGAATTTAAAACCTTTATTGAGAAGTCGGGAATTCCTTCGGCCTGGACAATACTAGGTGCAGGTGCAGTTCCAACCGATCATCCCCTAAATGTTGGTATGCTGGGGATGCATGGAAATTACGGGCCAAACGTATTGACAAATGAATGCGATGTACTGATTGCAATAGGAATGCGCTTTGATGATCGCGTAACGGGACGTCTAGATAAATATGCCAAGCAGGCAAAAATTGTACATCTGGATATTGACCCGGCGGAGATTGATAAGAACATAAAAGTACAGGTTCCGGTTTGGGGAGATTGCAAAGAAACGCTTCCGATGTTAACCGAACTGGTACAGGCTAAAGAGCACACTGAATGGCTTGCAAAGTTTAAAGACTATCAAAGACAGGAAGTTGAAGCGGTAATTAAGGATGAACTTTTCCCTACTTCTGATGAGCTCACAATGGGTGAGGTTATTCAACTCATTAACGAACTTACCCTCGGCGAAGCAGTAATTGTTACTGACGTTGGGCAACACCAAATGGTAGCATGTCGTTACGCCAAGTTCAACAAAACCCGCAGCAATATTACCAGTGGCGGTTTAGGCACTATGGGATTTGCTCTGCCCGCAGCCATTGGTGCGAAATATGGCACTCCGGATAGAGAAGTCATTGCTGTAATTGGAGACGGCGGAGTGCAAATGAACATACAGGAATTAGGCACAATCATGCAATTTGGCGTTGATGTTAAAATCCTCATTCTTAACAATCAATTTTTAGGGATGGTTCGTCAGTGGCAGCAATTGTTTAACGACAAACGCTACTCGTTTGTAAATATTACCAGTCCGGATTATGTAAAAGTAGCAGAAGCTTATAGTATTGCGGGACAACGTGTAGACAATCGCGAAAGCCTTAAAACTGCAATAAAAACAATGATTGAGCATAAAGGAGCGTATCTTTTAGAAGTAATGGTAACCAAAGAAAATAATGTATTCCCGATGGTACCTCAAGGTTGCAGTGTAAGTGAAATCAGGTTGAAATAAGGATAAAGGCAAAAGCTGAAAGGTTAAAGCTATATGCATCCTTTCAATTAATATCAAGTGTCATGACAGAACAAAAAATTGAAAAGCAAGAATATAATATCACCGTTTACACGGAGAACCAGATTGGTTTGTTAACCCGGATCGCGATTATATTTAGCCGTCGGAAAATAAATATTGAAAGCTTGAATACCTCTCCTTCTGAAATTGAGAGTATCCACCGCTTTAATATCGTGATAACTGAAACTGAAGATGTGGTTCGGAAGGTTTGTCGTCAGATTGAAAAGCAGATTGAGGTCTTAAAGGTATATTTCAACACCAATGAAGATGTGATCTGGCAGGAAATGGCTCTATACAAGGTACCTACCGAAGAGATAGCAGAGAAAGCTTTGGTTGAGCGCCTTTTACGAGAAAACGGAGCCCGCGTGGTGGTTATCCGCACTGATTACACTGTTTTCGAAACAACCGGCCACCGCGAAGAAACCGATACACTTATCACCAAACTTCAGCCCTACGGATTGATTGAATTTGTAAGAAGCGCAAGAATTGCGATTATAAAGGACAGCGAAGGCTTTAACCGGAAGCTTCGTGAATTTGAGCGCAAAGAGCCGGGTCACGAAGTAATTGAGAATGAATACTTAAACAAGGGCGCTAAGGTTTTCACGATGTAAAAATCGTCAAAATTTTTACTGTTTCATTTAGACTTAAAATCGATCATTTGAAGCGATTTTAATGTTTTTACACTAAATTAGCGCCGATTTTAGAATATCCCCTAAAAAAAGCTTGGAAAAAGCCCATGATTTAAATCAGGTAGAGGAATAAATAAAAATATTAACACAAAAAGTAAAATAGAAATCAAGCAATAAAAAATGGCAAATTATTTTAATACACTACCCCTTAGAGAGCAATTAAACCAATTGGGTGTATGCGAATTCATGGACAGTTCTGAATTTTCTGATGGCGTAAATGCGCTAAAAGGGAAAAAAATTGTAATCGTAGGTTGCGGCGCTCAAGGCTTAAATCAAGGTTTAAACTTAAGAGATAGTGGCTTAGATGTTAGTTATGCATTGCGTAAAGAGGCTATCGAAGGAAAAAGAGACTCCTGGAAAAACGCTTCCGGAAATAACTTCACCGTTGGCACTTACGAAGAATTACTTCCGACTGCCGATTTAGTGATCAACCTTACTCCGGATAAACAACACACTTCTGTTGTTAATGCAGTTATGCCATTGATGAAACAGGGAGCTACTTTATCGTACTCTCACGGGTTTAATATTGTTGAAGAAGGAATGCAGATCCGTAAGGATCTTACCGTTATCATGGTAGCCCCAAAGTCACCGGGCAGCGAAGTTAGATCTGAATATGTTAGAGGATTTGGCGTACCCACTCTAATTGCGGTTCACCCGGAAAACGACCCTCAGGGAAAAGGATTAGCGGAAGCAAAAGCTTATTGCGTAGGTACAGGCGGTCACAGAGCGGGTGTACTAAGATCATCTTTCGTAGCTGAAGTGAAATCAGATTTGATGGGCGAGCAAACTATCCTTTGTGGTTTGTTGCAAACAGGATCGATCCTTTCTTTCGACAAAATGATCGAAAAAGGAATCGACGCTGGTTACGCTTCTAAACTAGTTCAATACGGTGTTGAAGTAATTACCGAAGCTTTAAAACATGGTGGTGTATCGGGTATGATGGACCGTTTAAGCAATGTTGCTAAAATCAAAGCTTTTGAAATTTCTGAAGAGTTGAAAGACATCATGCGTCCTTTGTTTCAAAAACACCAGGATGATATCATGAGTGGCGAGTTTAGCCGTATCATGATGGAAGACTGGGCTAACGGCGATAAAAACTTATTAGCGTGGAGAGCTGAAACTGGCGAAACCGCTTTCGAAAAAACTCCGGCAGGTGACGTTAAAATTGGCGAGCAAGAATATTTCGACAACTATCTTTTAATGGTTGCTTTTGTAAGAGCCGGTGTTGAATTAGCTTTCGAAACAATGGTTGAAGCAGGTATCAAACCTGAGTCGGCTTACTATGAGTCCTTACACGAAACTCCGCTTATCGCGAATACTATTGCACGTAAAAAATTATTCGAAATGAACCGTGTAATTTCTGATACCGCTGAGTATGGTTGCTATCTATTTGATCAGGCTTGCAAACCATTATTGGCTGATTTCATGAAGAAAGTTGATACCGATTTAGTTGGTAAAAACTTCAATGAAGGCAAAGATGGGTCTGTTGATAACATGCAATTAGTGGCTATCAATGAGACCTTACGTAATCATCAGGTGGAAGTTGTAGGTACAACATTGCGTAAAGCGATGACTGCAATGAAAGCTATTAAAACTGTATAAAAGCCTCACCCTAAATCCCCTCTCCAAAAGAGAGGGGACTTTGATTGAGAAGGCTCTAAATAAAAATAAAACGCTCGCAACTCCCTCTCCTTTGGAGAGGGTTGGGGTGAGGCTTAAAATAATGTCGCAACCAGTCGTCCATATCCAAAATCTAAACCTGCAATATCAATCTAAATTGATATTAAAGGATTTGAATTGGCTGATAAGTCGTGGCGAAAACTGGTTGCTGAGCGGAATCAGCGGCAGCGGTAAAACGTCATTAGCTAAAATTATTACCGGTTTGCAAAGTGCTGTTGGTGAGGTAAGAATCAATTTCAGTCCGGAAACCAGACTGCCCGCCAAAGCTTTGTATGTTGAAAGCTGGTATCAGTTTAAAAACTTAGAAGGCGTTGCTAATTTCTATTATCAACAGCGCTATACAAGTCAGCAGGCGAAGGAAACACTCACTGTAAAAGCTGAATTGGCTCTTTACGGGAAAGAAAATAATCTTGAATTTAATAATGTCGAAAATCTTTTAAATGCCTTAGGCTTTTCGGATCTTAAAAATTCTCAATTGATCGAACTATCCAGCGGGGAGCATAAAAAACTCCAGTTGGTTAAGGCATTGTGGTTAAAGCCTCAATTGTTGGTTATCGACCAGCCTTATACAGGACTAGATGCTGCATCTCGTGGAAACTTAAATAACTTGTTAGATGAAGTTTCTGCAGATGGTGTTCAATTAATCTTGATTTGCAACGATGCTGATATTGCATTGCCCGGAAGCATTAATCGCTTTGCGGAAATAAAAGACGGTCGGTTAGAATGCTATAGTTCCAGAGAAATGATATCGGCCTTACCAGAAAGACCACTCAGGAAGTTGCCGGATTTTTTAAAAAAAACACCTGATTACTCGTCAGAAAACATTGCAAAACTGGTGAATGTAAGTATCAGTTACGGCGAGAAGCAGGTGTTAAAAAACATCAACTGGAAAATTAAAGCTGGAGAAAAATGGCTTTTACAAGGGCCGAATGGCTCAGGAAAGTCAACCTTGTTGAGTTTATTGAATGGCGATCACCCGCAAGCTTATGCTAATACGCTTTACTTATTCGGAAATAAAAGAGGAAGCGGTGAAAGCGTTTGGGATATCAAGCAACATATCGGCTTAATTTCGCCGGAATTCCATTGGTATTTTGATCCTTCATCAACAGTTTGGCAAAGTATTGCATCTGGCTTTTATGATTCGGTAGGATTATTTCAACAATTACCTTATTCGAAAAGCGTTCAGGTTGACGAATTGGTTGAATTCTTCGGGTTAACCGAAAATAAAAACGATTTGCTGCGAACACTTCCCCTGGGAAAACAGCGACTGGTTTTATTAGCGAGAACGATTATTAAAAACCCCGAGTTGTTAATACTTGATGAGCCGTGTCAAGGCTTAGATCAGCAGCAAACCCAATATTTCAACCATTTGGTGGATGAGCTGTGCAGCAACGGAATGACCCTAATTTATGTCGGGCATTTTGAATCTGCCTTGCCGGCTTGCTTGGAGAAACGATTAGTATTAGAAAAAGGTGAAGTAAAAGCTATCGAACATATATCGGAAAGCTGCTTAGTATAAAAAGAAGAACATTTTATCACGCAAAAAATCATGTTACACGATCCAAACCGTATCTATATATTTGACACTACCCTTCGTGATGGAGAGCAGGTGCCCGGCTCACAATTAACAACCCCCGAAAAAATAATTATTGGAGAAGCTCTTCAGTCTTTAGGTGTTGATGTTATCGAAGCGGGCTTCCCAATTTCAAGTCCAGGCGATTTTCAAAGTGTGGTTGAACTATCGAAAGTAGTTCGTGATCCGATTATTTGTGCTTTAACACGTGCAAATAAAGGCGACATTGATTGTGCGGCAGAAGCATTAAAACATGCCAAATATCCTCGTATCCATACAGGAATTGGCTCATCAGACATGCATATTCAGTATAAATTTAACAGCACACGCGAGAAAATACTTGAACGTGCTGTTGAAGCAGTGAAATATGCTAAGTCTTTTGTTGAAGACATTGAGTTCTATGCTGAAGATGCAGGAAGAGCAGATAATGTATTTTTGGCTCAGATGATAGAAGCCGTAATAGCGGCAGGTGCAACGGTAGTTAATATCCCGGATACAAACGGATATTGCTTGCCGGAACAATATGGCGCCAAAATTCGCTTTCTGAAAGAAAACGTAAAAAACATCGATCAGGCTGTTATTTCAGTGCATTGCCATAACGACTTAGGACTTGCAACCGCAAACAGTATTGCTGGTATTCAAAACGGTGCACGCCAGGTAGAATGTACCATTAATGGTATTGGCGAGCGTGCAGGGAACACCTCTCTTGAAGAAGTGGTGATGATTATGAAAACACATACTTCCTTAGGTTTCCACAACAACATTAACACCAAACATCTATATAATTTGAGCGGCATGGTTAGCCGTATGATGCGTATGCCGGTTCAGCCGAACAAAGCTATTATCGGCAAAAATGCATTCGCACATAGCTCGGGGATACATCAGGATGGAGTACTTAAGCATCGTGAGACGTATGAAATTATGAACCCGGAAGATGTGGGGATCGACCAGTCAGAGATCATTTTGACTGCCCGTAGCGGAAGACATGCGTTGAAACATCATTTGGAGCGTCTTGGATATTCCATCGAACGCATTGATCTTGATCAAACGTATCAACGTTTCCTGGCAATGGCTGATCAGAAAAAAGAAATTAAGGATGATGATCTTTTGCGCCTGATGGGCGAAGAAGCAGAAACCAATTTTAAGAATGGTGTAAAAATCAATTCATTACAGGTAACCTGCGGAGACCAGACGACTCCTCAGGCCGTTATTAACTTAAGTTACAATGGAGCGGAGCATGAAGCGACGGCAACAGGAAACGGTCCGGTTAGCGCCACGATACACGCTATTCAGAATATTCTGGGTCAGCAGGTAGAGATTAAGGAGTTTAATATCCATTCGATCCATGGTGGAAGTGATGATGTGAGTAAAGTAGATATGCGTGTAATTCATGACGATAAATCGTACATGGGTTACGGTTTTAGCACGGATATTGTAAGAGCCTCGGCCAATGCATATCTGGACGCTTTGAATAAATTTGTGTAGCCGTGTATAGTCTGGTCGCGTGTGAGGAAAGGAATTTTAAATCCGGTTTACGAATTCAAAATTCTGTGTTAAGTGCGCTGAATGAAGAGCAGCTATTGAAGAGAAGGTTTCGCAAGAATTGAAGATCAAGAACAGGAAAGATAATTAACAACAACAAAATAAAATGAGCAAGACATTATTTGATAAGGTGTGGGACACTCACGTAGTGCGTAAGATTGAAGGCGGGCCCGACGTGTTATTTATTGACCGTCATTTAATTCATGAGGTTACAAGTCCTGTGGCCTTTCTTGGATTGAAGAGCCGTGGCACGAAAGTATTGTATCCGGAGCGCACATTTGCGACAGCCGATCATAATACTCCGACTATTAATCAACACTTACCCGTTTCTGACCCTCTTTCAGCTAATCAACTTAAAGCTTTGGAAACTAATTCCAACGAGTACGGAATCAGCCACTGGGGATTAGGTCACCAGAAAAATGGTATTGTTCACGTAGTTGGACCGGAATATGGTATTACGCAGCCTGGCGCAACCATTGTTTGCGGCGACTCGCATACATCCACTCATGGTGCTTTTGGCGCTATCGCTTTTGGTATTGGAACCTCTGAAGTTGAAATGGTACTTGCAGCTCAGTGCATTATGCAGCAAAAACCCAAGAGTATGCGGATTAACGTTACCGGAAGCTTGGGTTACGGTGTCACTCCAAAAGATGTTGCCTTGTTCATCATATCTAAATTGACTACATCGGGAGCTACCGGATATTTTGTTGAATACGCAGGTGAAGTGTTTGAGAAAATGAGCATGGAAGGCCGTATGACGGTTTGTAATTTAAGTATCGAAATGGGTGCCCGTGGTGGGATGATTGCTCCGGATCAAACTACATTTGATTATGTTGCAGGCCGCGAGTTTACACCAAAAGGTGCTGCATGGGATAAAGCGATGGCTTACTGGCAAACGCTTAAAACTGATGCTGACGCGGTATTTGACAAAGAATACACGTTCGATGGTTCGGAAATTGAACCGATGATCACCTACGGAACAAACCCAGGAATGGGTATGGGAATTTCTAACTCAATTCCTGATGCAGACCAGGTTGAAGGCGGTGTTGCGACTTATGAAAAATCTCTTGGTTACATGGGCTTCCATGAAGGCGAATCAATGATTGGCAAACCGGTAGATTACGTTTTCGTGGGAAGCTGCACAAACGGCAGAATTGAAGATTTCAGAGCGTTTGCATCCGTTGTTAAAGGAAAGAAAAAAGCCGACAATGTAACAGCATGGTTGGTACCTGGATCGCATATTGTTGAGGCGCAAATTAAAGAAGAAGGAATTCTGGATATTCTCACTGAAGCAGGATTTACGCTTCGTCAGCCTGGATGCTCCGCATGTTTGGCAATGAACGACGATAAAGTACCCGCAGGAAAATATGCTGTAAGTACTTCGAACAGAAACTTTGAAGGAAGACAAGGCCCGGGAGCAAGAACAATGCTTGCTAGTCCGCTTGTTGCAGCTGCGGCAGCAATTACCGGCGTGGTTACAGATCCTAGAACTTTGTTACAAGAAAAAGAATTGGTTTAATTAAAGACAAAAGAGTAAAGACACAGGAACCAAGACAAGGCATAAAACTTAGGTGCTGCTTTATCTTGACTCCTGACTCTTAATTCTTGACTCT
>CBFGOI010000057.1:0-29597 GCA_965650335.1 uncultured Pedobacter sp.
ACCATAAACATTGCCGGTTGTCCATCTGAATGCCACGGATTTCATCTGCCGGTGCAATAGTTACAAGATCGAAACTTTCGGTTTCCGCGTCGTATTTAAATAATCCTCTATCGGTTCCAACCCACAATACCCCTTTTTTATCCTCATGCAGACTGATGATAAAATTGCTTCCGATGCTTTTGGGATCATCTCTGTCATTCTGAAATGTCTTGAAAGTATAACCATCAAACCTGTTTAATCCGTCTTTGGTTCCGAACCACAAAAAACCCTTCAGATCCTGTAAAGAACACCCTACGGTATTATTCGACAGTCCATTTTCTACCTGATAGTGGCGAAAGTAAAAAGATTGACTTTTTACCGCAAAAGCTTGTAGAAAAAAAAGGACGATAAAAAGTGCTGCTTTAATATTCATTGAAGACTGCGTGTTTCAGCAGGATTTTATTAAGCCGTAAAATTAAGAACATTGATGTGAAATTGAGATAAAACTTTTGATACTTAGCCTCTTGAGCTCGAAAAATTAATCTTTGAAAGATTGAGACGAAATGAGACAAGATTGATACAGATACGTTCTGTATTCAGAAATTATGTATCCACTTTTGTATACTGATTCATCAAGTTTCTTAACCGGATCAGTTTATAAATCTAATCATAGCTTAACCAATATGAGAAAAATGTTACCAATCTGGAATAGTAGCGGCTTTTCATGGCTTTCCATTACAAACAAGTGCTTAAAAGGAAGATTATTGCTGTGTTTTCTATTCACAAGTTTTTTAATTGCTTCTTTAGGGGCGCTTGCCCAATCACAAGACAAAGCCACAGATGCTGATAGCAGCGAAATAACAAATTCAACAATTACACGGAGTTTGGATCCAAACTCAACTATTCCTTTACTGTATAACGCTTCATCGCCTGCCAAACTAAATGTAGCATCGGCACAAAGCATCAGCACCGAGAATCTGGTGACTATGCCGGGGAATTTGCTTAAAAGTACTCTTTCGGGCAGGTTAAATGGTCTGTATGTAGGCCAATCAAATGGCATACCCGGAAGCGACGCTTTTTCACTTTCATTGCGCGGACAAAATCCTTTGATCATTATAGATGGTGTACCGCAAAGCTTTACTTATTCGAATTATGATGAAATAGAATCTATTACGGTATTGAAAGATGCATTAGCTACCGCGATGTATGGTCCGCAAGCCTCTAATGGAGTGTTATTAATTACTACCCGTAAAGGCGAGGCTGGCAAGCAGCGAATTAATGTGACCGCTCAAAGCAGTATTCAAAATCCGCGTAAATTCCAAAAAGGTGTAAGTGCTTATGACTATGCCCGGTTATATAATGAAGCCTTGGCAAATGATAATATAGCACCTGTTTATTCTCAGGCAGATCTGGATGCTTATAAAAATGGTACCGATCCTTTTGGTCATCCGAATATTAACTGGCAGAACGAAGCGCTCAATCAATCATCCCGTATGGATCAAATATCGGTTGATTTAAGTGGCGGAAATAAGACCGCAAGATATTTTGTAATCGGCGAACATCTAAATCAGAAGGGGATTTTTAATACGCAGCCAGAAAATACATATAACACCAATAGCGGCTTAAGTTCTTATATGGTTCGTTCGAATGTGGATATTAATCTGGATGCCAAAACAATAGCCGGCCTAAACATATTCGGAGGAATAATTGAATCGAATGAGCCGGGTACAAGTACTAATACGATTATAAGTAATTTGTTTACCACACCTAATAATGCCTACCCCATGTTTAATCCTGATGGATCGCTGGGAAGTACTCAGCAATTTCAAAACAATATTTACGGACAGCTAAATAAATCAGGATATAGGAAAGGCTACGAACGAAACATGTTGGCCGACCTGCATTTGAAGAGAAGGTTTGATGATGTGATAAAAGGATTATGGGCGAAGGGCTTAATAGCTTTTAGTGGATCGCTTTCGCAGGATATTTTACGCAACAAGAGCTTCGCTACTTACATGATGAATGTGGGCAGTACCAACGACACAAGCTACACCAAGTATTCTACTGATGGTACACAGAATAATTCCGCTTCTGTAGACAACCAAATACGTCAGGGATATGCAGAATTCGATTTAGGCTTCACCAGGCAGTTTGGAAAAAATGGAGTAGACGCCCTGTTGTTGTATAGTCAAAACAGCAACAGGCAAAATTCGGATTTGCCGCTGATATATAAAGGATTATCCGGAAGGATAGCGTACAATTTTGATGAAAAATATCTTGCTGAAATTGCATTTGGATACAACGGTGCTAACCGTTATCCGGAAGGATTTCGCTATAGATTGTTCCCTGCATTGGGTCTGGGCTGGAATGTTCACGAAGAAGCCTTCATGCAGAATTTCACATGGTTAAACAGGTTAAAACTGTTTGGTTCTTACGGAAAAACCGGAAATAACAGAAACGGCTACTATTCCTTTAATCAATATTATTTTGATGGTGACCGGGTTTATTTCGGCACTACACCTTCTCCTTTTACAACAATGGACGAGCTAATCCTCTCCAATCCAGATCTTGATTACGAAAAAGCTAATAAACTTAATGTTGGAATAGAAGGTGCCTTATTAAATGAAAAGCTAAGTTTTGGCCTGGAATATTATAAGAATGACTACTACGATTTATTAAGAACACGTGGCAAAAGTTCAAGTTTTATAGGCAACTCCTATCCGAATGAAAACATTGGAGAAAGCAGATATACAGGTTTAGAAATGAATCTTAACTGGAGACAAAGCATAGGTGCCTTATCATATTTTATCTCGAATAATTTCAATATTTCAAAAAGTAAATACATCGACATTGACGAAGTATATCAGCCATATGCATGGATGAGAAGAACGGGTCGTTCGGTGGGGCAGGCTTTCGGATACACCGCTCTTGGATTTTTCCAGACCGCTGAAGATCTGCAATTAAAAGATGGTATCGCAGTGGTTGATGGATACACTCCTCAATTAGGCGATGTGATGTATAAAGATTTAGATGGAGATGGCGTAATAACACAATTCGATGAATCGCCGATAGGCAATACAAAGCCATTGATGTTTTTCGGAACCACATTTGGCGGATCCTATAAAGGATTTGATCTTAATGCCCTGGTACAAGGTGCTTTTAACAGAAATATTGTGTCTACTGGCGCAGCCGAATGGGAATTTCAAAATGGTGGTTTCGGACAGGCATATGAGCATCACTTAAACCGCTGGACTCCCACTGCAACAAATGCAACTTACCCACGATTAACCGTCGGATCAAATCCCAATAACCATGTCTCGAACTCTTCTCTATGGTATCATAACGGCAATTACGCCCGGCTAAAGTTTGTAGAGTTAGGATACACCTTCTCCTCTATGGGTTGGATAAAAAAGGCACATTTGGAGTCGTTTCGCCTGTTTTTTAACGCAACGAATCTCTTTACCCTCTCTGCTTACGACCGTGTTGATCCCGAAGTTTATGGCAACTCGTTCCCTTTACAACGTGTGTTTAGTGGTGGTTTAACTATTAATTTATAAGCCAATGTTTAAAAATAGTATATACTTTTTTCTAGTAATAATTTTCATAAGCAGTACAGTTGCTTGTAAAAAGGAGGTTGAAGACAGAAAAGCGGATGCGATAATGGATGATCTGGTTTGGGATCAATCCGATAGTCTCGGAGTTGTAGCCGAATTTTTCGTCAATAATTTATACAATTATCTTCCAAACGGATTTAACCGCATTAATGGGGATTATTTGGATGCAGCTACTGATGACGCAATTCCCTCCAGAAATGGAACTCAAATCGCGTATTTCACAAATGGGAGAGTAAGCGCCCTAAATTATCCCGACCCATATTTCGCGAATGCGTATGCGGGAATCAGAAGGGTAAATATTCTTCTGCAAAACTTACCCAAAATTTCATTAAAAAATGATCCGGCTTACGCAACTACAAAACAATATTGGAAAGCTGAGGCACGGTTTATACGAGCAATGTGTTATTGGGAACTGGTAAAAAGATATGGAGGTATGCCTTTGATCGGCGATAAGGTATTTACTTTAAATGACAACCTGGAACTGCCGCGCAATAGTTTCGAAGAATGTGTAAACTATATTGTTAGCGAATGCGATGCTATAAAAGATTCTTTACGTACCGATCTTATTAGTACCGGCGATTGGGGAAGAGCAGGCCAGGGGGCGGCACTAGCTTTAAAAAGCCGTGTTTTGTTGTATGCTGCAAGTCCCCTATACAATGGGGGTGGCTTAGAAACTTCAGAAAGCCTCAAAAAGCTTAATGGTTATACAGATTATAAAGCAGAACGATGGACGCTGGCGGCAGATGCGGCAAAAGATGTTTTAGATATCACGGCTTTTAAACTGGAAACCGAATTCAGAAACGTTTTTTCAACTCTTAGATCTGCAGAAGTTATCCTGGCTACGCAAAGAGCCAAAACTAACGACGTTGAAGAGAATAATGCCCCAATTGGATTTAATACATCTTCTTTAACCAGTAAAGGTTATACAAGTCCGACACAAGAACTGGTAGATGCTTTTCCGATGAACACCGGCAAGGCTATCGGAGAGACCGGCTCTGGTTATAATAAAGACAACCCCTATGCAAACCGGGATAGCCGACTGCAATTCACCGTATTCACTAACGGTAACAGGTGGGTAAACCGGAATGTTGAAACATTTGACGGTGGTAAGGACAGACCGGGCGGGACAGCAATACAAACCAAAACCGGGTACTATGCCAGAAAGTTTATGGGATATTTTGATAATCCAAGTTCCACTTTTTCAGCATATTCTAACCAGTCGCACAACTTTATTCTTTTCAGACGAGCAGAAATGCTGTTGAATTACGCGGAAGCATTAAACGAATCAGGACGAACTTCTGAGGCATATGCTCCTTTAATTGAGCTTAGAAAAAGGGCGAAGATTACGGCAGGTACTGGCAATTTATATGGATTAAAGGCTAATATGAGTCCTGAAGAAATGCGCAGAGTAATTCAGAATGAGAGACGAATTGAGCTGGCATTTGAAGAACACCGGTTTTGGGATGTAAGACGATGGAAGTTGGCGAACACCGTTCTCAACGGAAAATTACATGGAATAAGAATTACAAAAACCGGCAGCACATTAGAGTATAAAGTTGAAGAAGTGGCTGATATAAAGTTTGCAGATCGCTTGTACAAAATGCCAATTCCCTACAGTGAAATTTCTAAAAACAAAAACCTTCTGCAAAACGAAGGATGGTAATAAAATTAAGATTTCAAAACATGAAGAAATATTTATTCTGTTTGTTATTTATCGCCTTGCTTGCTACATCATTTGTTAATGGTCAGAGTAAACAAATAACCGGTGTTGTCCGAGATAAAGATGGGTCCTTGCCAGCAGTTTCGATTGTTGAAAAGGGAACTAGTAATGGCACCCTGACCGATGAAAATGGAAGATTCAAGCTTACATTAAGAGGAACCAGTAACATAATTGTTGTTAGTTATGTAGGCTATATCCGTCGCGAAATAAAGATAGGCAGTCAAGCCGATCTGCAAATTGTTCTTGCTGTGGATGATAATCTTTTGGGTGAAGTTGTGGTAGTTGGTTACGGTACGCAGAAAAAAGCAACCTTAACAGGAGCCATTGCCACGGTACAAGGAGAAAATATACAACGAATTCCGACCGCAAGTGTGCAAAATGCCCTTACAGGTAAAATTCCGGGTTTTACCAGTCAGCAGCGTACAGGTATTCCGGGTGAAGATGGTGCTGCATTTTTTATCAGAGGACAAAGTTCTTTTACCGGAAAAAATGAGCCACTGATTTTGGTCGATGATATCGAATATTCCTATAGTCAATTTTCCCGTCTGGATGCGAATGAAATTGAAAGCATCAGTATTTTGAAGGATGCCTCAAGTACCGCCATTTTTGGTATTAAAGGAGCTAACGGCGTGATGCTTGTAACTACAAGAAGAGGAAAATTTGGGAAACCAAAAATTACCGTTAAAACGGAAACCAGTTTGTCGCAGCCAACGATTTTTCCAAAATTCTTAGATTCTTACGAGACAGCGTCTCTTTACAACCAGGCGCAAATAAATGACAATAGCTTTTTGCCTAACCCTGTACCAAACTTCCAGCCCCGGTTTTCGGAAGAAGATTTGCGCTTATTTAAAAGCGGGGAAGATCCCTGGGGACATCCTAACGTAAACTGGCGCGACGTCCTTTTCAAAGACTTCACTGCTCAGTTTCGAAACAATTTAGATATAAGTGGTGGTACTGATAACGTAAAGTATTTTGTATCCGCAGGATTTCTGCGTCAAAACGGCATGTTAAAAGACTTTGGATCAGAGAATGGACTGAATACCGAATATTACTATAAAAGGTATAACTATCGGTCAAACTTAGATATTAAAGCCTCTAAAACACTTGATATCCGCTTCGACTTGTACGGAAATGTGGGCGAGAAAAATGAACCGAGGCCTCAAGGTGGTGGCTCAAATACTGATATTTTTTACGATTATAACAATTTTAAAGTATTAGCGCCATTCGCATACAATATCTACAATCCGAATGGCACCTATAGCTATGCAACCCTGTATCCTGAAATGTATTCAACTATTAACAATGTGGTTGGAAGGTTATCAAATAATGGCTATTACAGGAATTTTGAAAATAACACCTATGTAGCAATAAACGCCAATCAAAAACTCGACTTTATTACCAAAGGACTAGCCTTTAAGGGTGTAATGTCTTATGCAAGTATGCATTCGTATAATAGAGATATGGGTTTTCCAACAGATGCAACCGTCGATTTTCCTTCATTTCAGTACAATGCGGCTACTAATACTTATACACCTTTTGATGCAAATACTTATAGGGTAAGAAGAAGCTTTTTAAGCTATAGCGGTGGAAATCCAAACCGTAAACTGAATTTGCAGGCGTTTTTAAATTATGACAGACACTTTCAGGACCATCATGTATTCGGACTGTTTCTAACTAACAGACAAACCAACGTACGATATGTATCTTCAAGTTCGGCAGATGTAAATAAAAATTATATACCCGCAAATACCCGTGGATATGCAGCAAGGATAGGATATGATTTTAAGCAAAAATATTTGTTGGAGTTTAACGGAGCGTATAATGGCACAGATGCTTTTTCTTCTGGTAACGCATACGGCTTTTTCCCTGCTGTTTCTGCGGGATGGAATATCTCTAAAGAAAACTTTTTTAAATCACTGGAGCCCTTAGCATGGATCAATAACTTAAAAATCAGAAGTTCTTATGGTATTGTAGGCAGTGATGATATTGGCAATGCTCAGACAACCTATTTGCATGAGTTTAGAAACAGCGGTTCAGCGTCATTTGGCGACACCCATACAAATTATCCGGGTATACAGGAAGGCAATCTGGGCAATGACGATGTTACCTGGGAAAAGGAAAGAAAGTTTAATATAGGGACTGATATCAGTGCATTCAAAAATCGTTTTTCCCTAACGTTTGATTATTTCGATCATCTGCGGTATGATATTATAACTTCCAGAGGTACTATGTCATCTATGTTTGGAGCGGTTATTCCGATGGTAAATATGGGTGAGGTTCAGAACCGGGGTTATGAAATAGACCTTTCTTACAAAAATAAGATTGGTAAAGATTTCGGATACTTTGCCAGTGGTAATTTTGCTTTTGTTAAAAACACCATTTTAAACCGCGATGAGCCGGTATTACCAAACCCGTGGCAACAGGCAACCGGCAATAGCATTGGACAACTCTTGGTTTACAATTGGATAGGCTTTTACACAGCAGAAGACCTTGCAAATCCCAATGTAGCTAAGCCCACATCCGACATGGTGAGACCCGGTGATTTAAAATTGCAGGATTACAACAAAGATGGGGTGATAGATGATAACGATCGGGGATACTTTGGCCTACCTAATTATCCTACCACTTCATATGCGCTTACTTTGGGATTCAATTATAAAAAATTCAGTGTAAGTACGATGTTTCAGGGAGCCAAGGATTTTTATTTAAGAGGTGTTGCAGGTGCTATCCAAGCCTTTTCTTCAAATATGCAACCTATACACAGAGAAACATGGACTCCTGAACGGGGAGATAATGCGAAGTATCCGGTATTGTCTCAAAAAGTAACCGGTGTAAGTGCTCCGGCAGATTTTCCCTCAACATTCTGGTTTGTTCCGGGTGATTTTATAAGGCTCAAAAACATGGAAATTGGATATGAGCTTCCTAAAAACTGGTTCAGGCTATTTAAATTACAAGATGCAAGGATGTATGCCACAGGCTACAATCTATTTACATGGTCTAAACTTACAAAGTTGTATCAATTTGATCCAGAAGCATCATCAGGAAATGACCGGGTAAGCTATCCGCCGCAACGAACTGTTAATCTTGGTATATCCCTTACTTTTTAAGAAACCGATTCTAAATTATTGTTTATGAAAAAATATATAATTGTCTGTCTGGCGCTTTACACCGTACTGGCGTCTTGCAGAAAAGCTGATTTCCTGGATAAAACAACAGATCTTACCAACTTAACCGAGGCTGAAATATTTAGCGACAGTACAAAAGTATTTCAATTTTTAACGGGGATCTATTCTGATGCTCAGTTCAGCTTTGAAAAAAGACGTTGGGACAACCAGGGAAATCTTGAATCCACGACTGATGATATGGAATATCGTTTTTATGGTGGAACTCAACGTATTGTGATTTTATATTCAGGTGCTGTATCTCCCGGTAACTTTCCTATAAAAGATCAATGGACAACACCCTATACAAATATTAGAAGGGTTAACATGTTTCTAAAAAACCTGCCGGACGCACCCTTATCAAGTTCATTAAAGAAACGGATGGAAGGCGAAGCTCGATTTTTAAGAGCGTGGTATTATGAATATTTGATTAAGAGTTTTGGAGGTGTGCCTATAATTGGAAACACGGTGTTTTCAGATATATATACTAACGTAGATCTTCCTAGAAATACTTATGAAGAATGTGTGAATTATATAGTTAATGAGTTGAATGAGTGCGAACAACTTTTGCCTAAACCTAATGAATATGAAGACAGAGATTATGGGCGTGTCACTAAAGGAGCATGTTTGGCTTTAAAATCCAGAGTGCTTTTATATGCCGCCAGTCCTTTATTTAATGGTGGTATGTCTACACTGCAATACCGGAATTCGGAGAATCTGGCTGAAAGAATAAAAGTGGCTGGCTATCCTACCACAGATAATACACGCTGGCAAAAAGCTGCAGATGCAGCGAAGGCCGTTATGACATCAGGATATTATGACCTTCAGTTAGATAATTCTAAACCAGGTAATGGTTTTTACACGCTTTTTTTAACGCGGAAAAATCCTGAATATATATTCTTTTTCAACCAGGCTCCCAACTATGATATCGAGCAGTATTATAATCCGCCTTCCCGGTCGGGAGGTTATTACGGATATCCCACTCAAAACTTTGTGAATAGCTTTCCTATGAAAAACGGAAAAGCAATCAACGAACCGGGCTCTGGCTATAATAAAGATAATCCTTACCTAAACAGGGATCCTCGATTTGCTTACAGTGTTATTTATAACGGCAGTAAATACTCCAATAAAACTACTGCACTTGAAAATGTGTGGACGTATGATGGCGCTCCACAAGATGGATACAACGTAATGACCGTTACAGGTTATTATTGCAGAAAAATGTGTGATGAGAAAACGTCTAATGCCAATAGAATAAGGACAGAAAGAGGCCTGCCACTGATACGATATGGAGAGATAATTTTAAATTATGCTGAAGCCATTAACGAAGTCGGTAATATTTCTGAAGCTTATAATGCAGTAAAAAAAATAAGAGAACGTGCGGGCATAGATGCAGGAACTGATGGAATGTACGGATTGAAGATCGGTATGACCAAAGAAGAAATGAGAGAGATTATCCGCAACGAACGCAGAATAGAATTAGGCTTTGAAGATCACCGCTTTTTTGATGTTCGCCGTTGGATGATTGCTATGGATGTTTTGAATGGCTTTAATAAAGCCATGAAAATAACCAAGACGGGCTCCACATATCAGTACAACGAAATAGATGTAGAAGCTGCTGGTCGCAGACGGAATTTCAGACCTGAAATGTATC
This sequence comes from uncultured Pedobacter sp., assembly GCA_965650335.1. Taxonomy (GTDB): domain Bacteria; phylum Bacteroidota; class Bacteroidia; order Sphingobacteriales; family Sphingobacteriaceae; genus Paradesertivirga. The sequence continues at coordinate 10,129 of CBFGOI010000057.1, forward strand.
TTCTTCCAATTTACAGAGAAGAGATTACGAAATCTCCGAAGATGATCCAAAATCCAGGTTGGTAATAGCTTTCGAATATAGGTAGTAAATAGCATGAACAGAATAGCTGGAATAGTTCTCCTTATATTTTTAACAACAACTTGCTTACAGGTAAAAGCACAAAGCTCAAAGAAAACCAGATATAATGTTCTGTTTATTTTTGTTGATGATTTGCGGCCGGAACTTGGCTGTTACGGCAACAACTATATTCAATCTCCGAATATCGACGAGTTTGCTTCTAAAGCAGTTGTTTTCAAAAAGCAATTTGTAACTGTTCCAACCTGCGGAGCTTCCCGAGTAAGTATTCTTACCGGTTTGTTACCTCGAACTGTAAACGATTTGAGTAACGAGGCAATGGAATTTAAAAAAGCAGCTCATAATCAAAAAGATGTGCCCGAGTCTTTTGTTCATGCTTTGAGAAACAATGGATATTATACTGTTGGAATTGGGAAAATTAGTCACTCTCCTGATGGATATGTTTATAAATATTTAGAGCCCAGAGGAACGCAACTGGAATTGCCCAATAGCTGGAATGAAATGTTGTTGAATGCAGGCAAATGGGGGACGGGCTGGAATGCTTTTTTCGGCTATTCTAATGGTAACAATCGAAACTCAAGTAAAGGACGAGTGAAGCCTTACGAAAATGCTGACGTTAATGATGAAGATTTTGTGGATGGTTTAACCGCCAACTTAGCAGTAGGTAAGTTGCAGGACTTAGCTGCAAAAAATCAGCCCTTCTTTCTCGGGGTAGGTTTTTTTAAACCTCATCTTCCTTTTAATGCCCCAAAAAAATATTGGGATTTATATGATGAGTCGAAGATAACCTTAACGCCTTCACCCCGGATTCCCAAAAATGTAAATCCCGCCAGTTTCCACAACAGCAGTGAGCTGAATGCTTATAAACTCGGAGAGGAAAAAGCTTCTTTGTTTAAACCTTTATCTGATGCATACGCACGAAAGATTCGCCATGGTTATTACGCAAGTGTAAGTTATGTAGATGCACAAATTGGCAAAGTTCTTTCCGAATTAAAGAGGTTGAAATTGGATAAAAACACCGTAGTAGTTGTATGGGGCGATCATGGGTGGCATTTAGGTGATGACAGGGTTTGGGGTAAGCATACTATTTCAGAATATGCGTTAAGGAGTCCATTAATTATCAAAGTTCCTGGTACTGTAGCAGCGTCCTGCGATAAAATCGTCAGTTCGATAGATGTATACCCAACTTTAATGGACCTATGTGGAATTAAGCAATCGTATAAAACGGATGGTAAAAGTTTAACGCCGCTGCTAAAGCAGCCAAAATTCAGCAATTGGGATAATGCAGCTTATAGTTACTTCAGAAAAGGAATAACGGTGCGAACAGAAGATTACCGTTTTACCAGGTACTTCAGAAAAGAAGAGCCTGTAAATGAGCTATATGATCATAGATCTGATCCTTATGAAAACAATAACATTGCTACTGCCCGGCCGGAAATAATTAAAAAAATAATACCCCTTTGGCGAAAAGGTAATACAGGCTTATATGATAACCCGCAAAGTGAGCAAATGCAGGAGGAATGATTTCATAGCCAATAATTTATTGATTAAACATTTGTGCCTTACAAAGGAGATGTTAATGCTTCTCCTTGAGTTAACACTTAACTAACTAGAGGAGGTTTAAAAGACCTCCCGATCGGAAAGAATATGAATAAAGTCAAAACAATCATTATTGTCCTTTTGCTAATACAATTCAATTTTGGAAAAGCACTAGCAGGAGATGTAAGAGCCAGTAAACCAGATGATGGGCAACGTGAAAGAGAGTATTTAATTAAGTCGTTAACACGGATTGCAGATCCCGTATTGATTGCCTTAAGCAAGAATGAGCTTAAAAAGCAAATGCCCGTTGAAGCAAAAATGGAAGGCAGAAAGAATCATACATATTTGGAGGCTTTCGGCCGTTTAATGGCAGGTTTGGCGCCCTGGTTGGAGTTGGGTCCTGATAATACCCCAGAGGGACAACTTCGAAAAAAATATATCGACTTATCTGTAGTGGCTTTTAAGAATGCTACAGACCCGAAAGCTGCCGACTTTATGAATTTCAATAAAGGAGGTCAGGCCCTTGTCGATGCCGCATTTCTGGCGCAAGGTTTGTTACGTGCTCCAAATCAGCTCTGGGGACGTTTGGATGCCGAAACCCGCGTGAATGTTATTGCTGCATTAAAATCGTCCAGAATAATTACACCTTCTTATAGTAATTGGTTGCTTTTTAGCGCTGAAATCGAAGCTGCATTATTAAAATTCGAAGGTCAGTGCGACAGAATGCGTGTTGATTATGCTATTAAATCGCATATGAATTGGTATAAAGGTGATAGCGCCTATGGCGATGGTCCGAATTTTCACTTTGATTATTACAACAGCTTTGTCATTCAGCCTATGCTGCTTGATGTATCAAAAACACTCTTAGAGTCTGATAAAAATGCCTCAGCACAAAAAAATTATGATATAGTATTAAAACGTGCACAACGATACGCCGCCGTACAGGAGCGCTTTATTTCTCCCGAAGGAACCTATCCTCCAATAGGTCGTTCACTTGCCTATCGCTTCGGAGCTTTCCAGGTACTTTCTCAAATCGCATGGATGAAAGCCTTGCCTAAACATGTAGAGCCGCAACAAGTGAGAGCCGCGTTATACACTATGATTAAAAGGCAAATTGAAGCTCCCGGCACATTTGATAAGAATGGCTGGCTACAGATCGGTTTGTATGGACATCAACCCGGAATAGGAGAGTTTTATATTTCCACTGGTAGCCTTTATTTATGTTCTGAAGCTTTTCTTGTACTTGGTTTACCAGCCACAGATCCCTTCTGGACAGGAAAAGACAAAGACTGGACGGCTAAAAAAGTTTGGAAAGGCCAGGATCTTCCTGTTGACCATTCTGAAGATTAAAAATACAAGACTTAATTAAACACATATATAACAATTCATGAAAGTTAAATTTTTCTCAGGATTAATCATTTCCGTATTTTTCCTGAATACAGGATGTAAGGTGCGGCAGATTCAGCCACTTAAAACTAAAAAGGATTTAGTTGAGGTGGTAGATAAAAGTATCCAGGATGGAGCTAAACAGTATAAATACTTTATGCAGCAAATTCCTGAAGGCAAACTTCCGCGGTCTTTGGATAAAAACGGTAAACTGGTAACCAGCGGTTCTGATTGGTGGTGCAGCGGGTTTTATCCAGGAACACTTTTATACCTTTCTGAGGCAACAAATGATCAACTATTGAAGGAGGAAGCCTTGAATAGATTAAAATTGCTTGAAAAAGAACAGTTTAACAAAAGTACCCACGATTTGGGATTTATGATGTTCTGCAGCTTCGGCAATGCCGATCGCCTGGATCCTAAGCCGGAATATAAACCTATTTTGCTGAACAGTGCACGCTCGCTGGCCAGCCGTTTTGATGAAAAGGTGGGTTGTATCCGGTCGTGGAATTCTAAACCATCAGATTTTCTTGTAATCATTGATAATATGATGAATCTGGAGCTTTTATTCTGGGCTACCAAAGAAACCGGCGATTCATCTTTTTATAAAATCGCGGTAACTCATGCCGATAATACAATTAAACATCATTTCAGACCTGATTATAGTACTTATCACCAAGTGAATTATAACCCTTCAACAGGCTTGCCTCAGAAAAAGCGAACAGTGCAAGGTGCTGCTGATGAATCATCATGGGCCAGGGGCCAGGGTTGGGGGTTGTACGGTTATACAGTGATGTACCGCGAAACAAAGGATAAAAAATATTTAAATCAGGCTAATCATATTGCTGATTTCATTTTGAATCATCCAAATCTTCCAGCTGATAAAATTCCCTATTGGGACTTTAATGCTCCTGGAATTCCAAATGCATTACGGGATGTTTCCGCAGGCTCTCTTATTACCTCGGCCTTAATTGAACTTGCTGGTTATAACAGCGGAAATAGAAGTGAAAAATATTTAGGAGCGGCAGAAACAATGCTTCGTGCTTTATGTTCCCCGGTCTACACCGCTCCTTATGGTACTAGCCAAGGATTTTTATTAAACCACAGTGTTGGTAATTTTCCGGGAAAATCTGAAGTAGATGTGCCTCTTACTTACGCTGACTATTATTTTGCAGAGGCACTGTTGAGATATAAGAATTTGAGCAAGTAAACTCTAAAGCATAAAGGCTAATTAAACAATGATGAGTTATAAGAAAGTCGGAATTAAACAAGCTTTGTTTATTCCGGCGTTTTTTCTGGTTGTTTTTTCTTGCAGTACACAACAGGCTTCAGTAAGCAAGCCTGCACCTAATATTGGTTCTGTTTCAGGGACATTTACAAATCCGATAGGAAATGGTGCAGATCCCTGGGTGATTAAATACAATGATCAATATTATGTATGCCAGAGTAATGGAAATATAAACAGCAGAGGGATTTCTGTAAGCAAATCCGACAAACTAACCCGTTTGGGCGGGCGTGTTACCGTTTGGCAGGCGCCAGATTCAGGTTGGAACAGCAGCCAGATATGGGCGCCGGAATTGCACCATTTTAAGAATAAATGGTATATCTATTATGCAGCAGGTAAAGCCGGGCCTCCGTACATCCATCAAAGATCTGGGGTGCTTGAATCTGTTACTGATGACCCTCAGGGAAAGTATATCGATAAGGGACTTCTTAATACAGGTAGTGATCCTAATGATAAAACCGGAACTATTTGGGCAATAGATGTTAACGTCGCCAAAATTAATGGCAAGCTGTATGCGGCATGGTCGGGATGGGAGCAGAATTCGACTACCGACAAAACATCGCAACATATTTATATTGCCGAAATGAGCAATCCATGGACAATTAGTTCTGATCGCGTTAAAATATCAAGTCCTGATCAAAGTTGGGAAACCGGAGGGCCGCTGAATTTGAATGAGGGACCAACATTTTTAAAACATGCGGGCAACACTTTTATCATCTATTCGACCCGCGAATCATGGACGCCAGAATACCGCCTGGGGCAGCTTAGGTTAAAGGATTCTACTAAAACGCCGCTGGACGCTGCTAATTGGGCCAAGAAAGGACCGGTTTTTCAAGGAACCACACAGGTGCTTGGTACGGGTCACGCAAGTTTCACTACTTCAGCAGATGGAAAGGAGTGGTGGATATTTTATCATGCTAAAAAATCAACCAGCCCGGGTTGGGCACGTGATCTTCGCCTGCAAAAGTTTACCTGGAATGCAGATGGGAGTCCTCATTTTGGAACTCCGGTTCCGGCAGGTATTCCAATGAAATTACCTTCAGGAGAAAAGGAGCACTAATTAATTATTAATATGAAACGATATTCAATCATTTTGCTGTTGCTTGCAATCAGTCAGCTAACGGTAGCTCAATCGACGAAAACGGATAAAATTATAATTGTAACCTTAGATGGCTATCGCTGGAAAGAAATGTTCAGGGGAGCGGATTCTGCGTATCTGTTTGGTAAACAATATATTTCTCAGGATTCCGCAGGTCTGATGAAGAAATATTGGGCTAGCAATATTGACGACCGAAGAAAAAAGCTAATGCCATTCGTTTGGAACACTATTGCTAAACATGGACAGATTTATGGTAACCGTGATCTTGGAAATTATGTAAATGTGAAGAACAGGTATTGGTTTTCTTATCCGGGATACAATGAGATGTTTACCGGTTATCCGGATACACTGGTTAATTCAAATAACTATCGTCCAAATCCTAACATCACTGTACAAGAGTTTATCAATAAACAGCCGGGATATCAAAATCAGGTTGCAGCATTTACATCCTGGAATGCGTTTAATCGAATTTTGAATGAAGAAAGATGTGGTTTTCCGGTGAATGCTGGCTATGAAACACTGAATGTTCCGGATATGAATGAAACTCAAAAAGTACTTAATGAACAACAATATTTTTTGCCAAAAATCTTTGGCTCGGCGGAGCGGCCTGATGCCACCACCTATTTCATGGCTAAAGAGTATTTAAAGCAAAAGCATCCTAAACTGCTTCAGTTAAGCTTTATCGACACCGATGCTTTTGGCCATCAAGGGAAATATGATTATTATCTGGATGCGGCACATTACAATGATGCGATGATTGCCGATCTATGGAAATACCTTCAGAGCGACCCTTTTTACAAAGATCAAACAACTCTGTATATCGCGGTGGACCATGGTCGTGGCGACGGCAGTACATGGCGAAATCATAGTGCTACAATTCCACATGCCGATGAAATTTGGTTCGCTGTGATGGGCCCTGATACTAAATCTTTAGGCGAAATAAAAGCTTCGGGGCAGCTATATCAGAACCAGCATGCAAAAACAATCGCTGCTCTGCTAGGATTTACCTTTACTAGTAAATTTCCTATCGGTGTTCCGATTATAAGTGTTCTAAAGGCTGATCAGAAAACCAAGTAAAGCTGAGAATTAGCAAATCATTCATTGCGGGCTTAGAATGTTTTGATCGAAGATCGATCATTCTTTAGCCTGCGAAATAAGAATCAAAGCATCATCAGACCGTAAATAGAAATAATGTTTAATCTAAAAGATATGAAACTAAAGCTGAAGTTTTTCGGGCTTGTCCTTTTTATACTGACCAACTTAAATGTAAGCGCTCAAACCGTAAAAGACGCGGATTTTAGGCCCCGGTGGTCTCTTGAGAAAGCACACAATTGGTACGCCAGACAAGATTGGATCAGCGGTGCGGATTTTTTGCCAAGTAGCGCAATTAATCAATTAGAGATGTGGCAGGCAGAGTCTTTCGATCCAGTTACTATCGACAAAGAATTAGGATGGGCTGCTGGAATCGGATTTAATACAATGCGGGTTTATCTGCATAGCATCGCATATAAGCAAGATCCGGAAGGTTTTAAATCCCGTATGGATAAATATTTAAGCATTGCAGACAAATACAAAATAAAGACAATATTTGTGTTTTTTGATGATTGTTGGAACAAGATGGGGACTGCTGGAAAACAACCGGATCCCAAGCCAGGAATTCACAACTCTGGTTGGGTGCAAGATCCGGGAGATCCTGATTCAAAGGACCCTTCAAAGTTCCCTGTCTTAGAAAAATATGTAAAAGACGTTCTTAAACGGTTTGCTAAAGACGACAGAATTTTACTTTGGGATCTATACAATGAACCAGGTAACTCAGGAAAGTTTGAAACCTCAGTTCCATTGTTAAAAGCGGTTTTTTCGTGGGCAAAAGCTGTGAATCCGGATCAGCCGATAAGTGCTGGAATATGGAGATGGGATTTTGAAGCTCTTAATGAGATCCAGATACTGAACTCAGATATCATCACCTATCACAATTATGAGGAGCCGAAAATGCATCAAAGGACAATTGAATTATTGAAAACGCATAACCGTCCGATGATTTGCACTGAATACATGGCCAGAACCCGCGATAGCAGATTTTCTACCATTATGCCTTTGCTGAAGAAAAATAATGTAGGTGCAATAAACTGGGGACTTGTTGATGGTAAATCGAACACAATTTATGCATGGGATACTCCTATTAGAGATGGCGGACAACCCCTTGAATGGTTTCATGATGTATTTAAAAAAGATGGAACTCCTTACAGGGAAGATGAGGTAAATCTGATCAAGAAACTCAACGCTGAAAAATAAGAATTTACCCTGAAAAGGATGTCTCATACCTTTTCGGAAACTGATAATTATGATGAAATCCTTTGTATATCTGTTTATCTCCTGGTCATTAGTTTTTTATAGTTGCAGCGCCCAGACTGTTACTCCGGCTAGAAAAAACAAAGCCGAATATTCAAACCCTTTGTCTGTTGCTTTCGGCGACCCCTTCGTGCTCAAAGACACTGATAAATATTATATGTACGGCACTGGCGGTGGTGCCAAAAATGGGTTTTCGGTGTACTCATCCAAGGATCTTAAAGGTTGGAGAAATGAGGGGCAGGTTTATTGGGGAAATAATAAGAATGGCTGGGGGGCGGGTGCATATTGGGCTCCTGAAGTGTATAAGCGGAATGGCAAGTATTATATGTTTTATAGTGCTCAATGGAAACACAATCCCAGTAATGAAAAAGAGAATTTTAAAATTGGAGTAGCTGTCGCTGATACACCTATCGGCCCTTTCATCGATATAAACAATGCTCCTATTTTCGATCCCGGATATCCTATTATCGACGCCAATGTTTTGTTTGAAAACGGCAAAACATATCTGTATTATTCTAGATGCTGCTATAAGCATCCAGTGAAAAGTGAAGTTGCAAATTGGGCCAAAAAGCGAGGTATGTATAATGAAATTGAGGAAAGCTGGGTGTATGGAGTAGAAATGAAGCCTGATTTTAGCGGTGTGGTTCGAAAGCCTGTCTTGTTGCTCCGCCCTCCCGTTAAAATGGGTATCGCCGAATGGGAAAGCCGGTCGGTAACTTCGAATGAGGCGAATCGCCGTTGGACCGAAGGCTCGTTCATTTTTAAAAAGAATGACATCTATTACATGATGTACTCGGCTAATAACTTCGACGGAAAAAATTATGCGCTGGGATATGCCACTTCGAAAAATCCGCTGGGGCCATTTAAAAAAGCTGCTAATAATCCGGTTCTTCAAAAAAGTGGGAGCGTTACCGGTACTGGTCATAATAGCGTTACTATATCCCCTGACGGGAAAGATATGCTATGCGTCTATCATGGTAGAACAGCAGCTACGGGACATACCCGGCTGGTTTTTATTGATAAAATGGAAATTTTAAAAGATGGAAAGCTGGTAGTCCACGGTCCAACTACTTCTAATTAAAATCCGCCTGATTTTTTTAATAGGTGCCAATTAACTAGAAAAGGTACTTTATGCTGACCCAAATTCTTTGCTACCTTTCGACAAGCATGGTAAATTATGCCCTCCGTGATGAGATTGAGACAAAATGAGACAAGATTGATACAGTTAGGTATTATGTTCACAATTTAACTTTTAACCTTTGTACTGTTGATCAAGTTCCCTTAACAAGATCATTTTATAAATCTAAGCATTAACAGATCCAATATGAAAGAGCGGTTACTTGACGGTGAAGTGAACAAGCATGGGTTTTCTACTTCAGAATCAATTGCCAAACCAGAAACTGTAACACATAGATCGACCTATGAAGCAGTCTTTTCATTGATTTTCTAATATGACTTAGTGTTATTTTAATCTTAACCGAATAAAATGTTTATGAATGTTTTAGTAAAAAAAACAGGTGTGGCAGCCTTCTTAATGTGTCTGTTGCTGACAACTGTCCAGGCTCAAACCCTGAATGTTAACTGGGACAAGCCCCTGCTAGTTTCAAAATCAGTACCAACCCTACAGGTCGTGGTGAACCCAATGCTTAGGAGAGGTTCGACTATTCATGATGCTTCTTTTAAAGCTTTAAAAGAGATGAAAGCAGATTACGTTCGTTATGTGCCCTGGCTTCCATATCCCAAGCTTGCAGTGGCCGCTCTCGAGCCACCGAGTGCCAAGCAAACATCCTGGGATTTCAGTCTGATCGATCCGATGACTATTGATTTTTTGGAGGCAACCAAAGGACATCCCGTCATGCTTAATTTCAGCACCATTCCATCTTGGTTTTTTAAAGGGGATAAAAAGATAAATTATCCGGCAGACCCAAACCAGGTGTTCTGGAATTATACTCAAAGTACAAAATTACGCGACAGCACATATAAAGAGCTTGCTGACTACTATGCAAGAATTGTAAGCTGGTATAGTAAAGGTGGTTTTACTGATGAACTTGGTAAATACCATAAATCAGGTTATAAATATAAAATACCCTACTGGGAAGTTTTGAATGAACCGGATTTGGAGCATAAGCCAACTCCGGAAGAATACACCAGACAGTACGATGCAGTTGTACAAGAGATCCGGAAAGTATCTCCGGAAACAAAGTTTGTTGGAATCTCTTTGGCTCATGTAAATAAGCCCGAGTTTTTTGAATACTTCTTAAATCCTGCAAATCATAAGCCTGGAATTCCCTTAGATATGATATCATACCACTTTTATTCGGTAGCAGAAGAACAACAGGGGATCGATAGCTATCAATATACCTACTTTGATAAAGCGGAGGGATTTGTAAACAATGTTCGTTTTATTGAAAGTATACGTAAAAGGCTTTCACCGCAAACCAAAACCACTATTAATGAACTTGGAAGTATTATTTTTAGTGAGAAAAAGCCGCTTCCAGATCAATATTGGAACCTATCAGCAGGGCTGTATGCCTATTTGTATACAGAATTAACGAAGCTCGGCATTGATATTATAGGCGAATCACAACTGGTTGCTCATCCTACTCAAATTCCGAGTGTATCTATGATAAACTGGACAAATGGAAAGCCTAATGCACGTTACTGGGTCCTTAAATTAATCAAAGATAATTTTGGGCCTGGCGATACCCTGATTGAAACCAGCGTCCCGGGAAATGCAAACGGAAATTTATATGCCCAGGGTTTTAAGACCAAAAAGGGAAATAGGGTTTTACTCATAAATAAGCGAAACGTCGCCGTAAAACTGAAGGTTCCGGATACTTTTAAAGGTGCTAAATTGGTTGTCGTTGATCCTTCTACTGGTGATAATCCCCCTTCAGAATCAACAATAACTTCTGAACAGATCCAGTTAGATCCTTTCTCGGTAGCAACCATAATAATCTAAATAGCATAGTGTTTTAAGAGGTTATACTATATATGATAATTTTAAATTTTTAGACTCTATCATATTAATAAACTCAAGTAGAATATTATGGATATACGTTTAATGATAATTGATGATGATCCGATACATCATAAAATAGCTCATCGGCTGATGAAAAAGCTTAGTCATCAGATTAATTACCAATGCTATTTACATGCTCTAGATGCCTTTGCCTATATATCAGACAATAATTATAAAGATGCTTTACCAGACTTAATTTTATTAGACCTGAATATGCCCTTGTTATCAGGATGGGCCTTCGTTGAGCTGTTTGAAACCATTAGCCTTCATCTGGTAAAACCGGTTGACATTGTTATCCTAACCTCATCGATTAATCCCGCAGATATGGAAAAAGCTCAGAATTATAGTTTTGTAAAAGGGTTTTTTAACAAACCATTCACCGAAGAACTGCTAATTGATATTCTAAGTTCTTCGTTTCTTTCGGCGAATAACGAATAACTAAAGGGAATAAACCTATATCTGTGTGGCAGATGAAGGATCGGACATTTTAATAAAGTAATAGTTCCGTATTCAGACATATTTCTTGTATTTACGAAACAAATAATAATAAACTATTAAATGATAAAATCGTCTTTGAAAATCGGTCTTTTTGGAATAGGCCTTGAAGCTTACTGGGATCAGTTTGAAGGTCTAAAAGACCGGCTTGAAGGATATCTTCATCAGGTGAATGATAAATTAGTTGCTATCCATCCCGATGTTGTTAACCTAGGTTTAATTGACAGTCCCGATAAAGCCTTTGCCGCAGGACACAAATTTCGTCAGGAAGACGTAGATATAATTTTTTTGTACGTAACCACCTACGCATTGTCTTCTACTGTTTTACCAGTAGTGCAACGAGCCAAAGTTCCTGTTATTATTTTAAATCTTGCACCTGAAGCTGCCATTGATTACAAGGTTTTTAATAGCATGAATAATCGAACCAAAATGACCGGTGAGTGGCTTGCATTTTGCTCTGCCTGTCCGGTTCCTGAAATTGCGAATGTATTTAACAGAACAGGCATCAAGTTCCACCAAATTACTGGAATGTTACATGATGATCCCGAATGCTGGACAGAGATAACAGAATGGGTCGAGGCTGCGAAAGTGGCAGATATAATGTTTCATAACAGGATGGGCTGCATGGGCCATTATTACAGTGGAATGCTGGATATTTATACAGATCTTACACAGCAATATGCATGTTTTGGCGGACATATGGAGATCATTGAAGTAGACGAGCTTGCAAATCTCCGTAAGCAGGTTAAAGATGAGGAGATAACCGAGCGCGTAAAACTATTTTACGAGGTTTTTGAGGTGCAGTCCGATACTTCGCCAAAGGAGTTGCAACGGGCCGCCAGAACCTCAATTGCTCTTGATCAGCTAATTAAAATGTACAACCTGGGTTCACTGGCGTATTATTATAAGGGTACAGGTAATTTTGACAACGAAGATACCATCAGTTCAATTATACTTGGCAATTCCTTGCTAACTGCAAACGGAGTACCTGTTGCGGGTGAATATGAAATTAAAAATGCCCAGGCAATGAAAATTATGGACAGCTTTGGGGCCGGCGGGTCTTTTACCGAATATTATGCAATAGACTTTAATGATGATGTGGTATTGATGGGCCATGATGGCCCCGGACATATTGCAATTGCTGAAGGTAAAACTAAAGTAAAGCCGCTCACGGTTTATCATGGCAAAGTTGGCAGCGGACTTTCGGTCGAGATGTCCGTTAAAAATGGTCCCGTAACGCTGTTATCGGTGGTTCAAACAGCGGATCGGAAGCTAATGCTGTTGGTAGCAGAAGGAGAGTCTGTGGCGGGTCCGATATTAGAAATAGGTAACACAAACAGCAGATATAAATTTTCTATTGGTGCCAGAAAGTTTGTTAATAGCTGGAATATACACGGCCCGGCACATCATTGCGCGGTGGGTTTAGGACATATCGCTAATAAGATTCAAAAATTAGGAGAATTATTGAATATGGAGGTAGTTAAAGTTTGTTAGTTGAACGAACCTCAAAATGTTGCCTGGAAAACGGCGAGCTGTGGTGTCGGGATACCGATTTACTTGGGGTGTGGTTTGGGAACAATACACATTTTTCGAAAGAGTATACGTTATTCTAACTCGCGTATTAGCGAGCAAATAGTTCCTTCGTCACTTCTCTAAGCGATAGGTAGTGGGGAGTCACATTTAAGCATGGGTTATTAATTCCATGTTTTTATTTTTTTTTGTTAAACAATCTGTTTCACATTTGAAATTACCGGTAACGAAATGCTTGAGTCAAAGGTAAGGCGAGATGGGGGCAAATACCTCATGGATGGTGCCGTAAAGGCGGTTTTGCACAGTACGAGGCAAAGTCAATACCCTCAGGCAGTTTTAGGAATTTATCAAAGGCTTCCGAATAGACGTTGTTAAACTGTAAAGAGTGGTTCGAGAGGGCTTGCGAGTTTCGAAATGGTTGGTGCAGTCGGGTTATGAAAATGGAAATTGGAAATTTGAGGGAAATGAAGCTGAGTGGAGTGGTTTAGGTTGAAATGCCGCCAGCAAAGCAGAAAAAAATAGCGACCTGGTGTTTGAAAGAATGAAGCTAGTTTTAAATTCACCGGAAACCACCTCCTTAGCCTTTGAGAGCGGGGGGCGAGGCAAATGCCCCGTTAAATTTTACAAACCCAGGTATAAACTCTTAAACTTCATTAAAAAACCGCCTCATACCACGTTGAATATGAGGCGGCTTCTTTATTATATAAAAAAGCTTATTGCTTTATATCAAACCGGTCGAGGTTCATCACTTTTACCCAGGCTGCTATAAAGTCTCTAACAAATTTTTCATCAGCATCTGCGCTTGCGTAAACTTCTGCTACGGCTCTCAGCTCAGCATTTGATCCAAAAACAAGATCCGCACGAGTAGCGGTATGCTTAGGTTGCCCAGTTTTACGGTCTGTGCCTAAATATAATTCTTTGTCTTCGCCCATCGCTTTCCATGCCGTGCTCATATCGAGCAGCTTCACTAAAAAATCGTTTGTGAGCACACCGGGACGGTCGGTAAAAATGCCATGCTTAGAGCCATCGAAATTGGTGTTCAATGCACGCATGCCTGCGAGGAGCACCGTTAGTTCCGGAACTGTTAGCGTTAGGCTTTGTGCTTTATCAATCAACAGTGCCTCTGTGGAAGCAGGCGTGTTGAACTTCCGGTAATTACGGAAACCGTCTGCTTGTGGCTCGAGGTATTTAAAAGATTCTACGTCGGTTTGTTCGGCAGATGCATCCATGCGGCCTGGGGCGAAAGATACGGATAAGTTGAATCCCGCATCGCTTGCTGCTTTTTCAACCGCAGCGCTTCCTGCTAACACGATCAAATCGGCAAGTGACACTTTTTTTCCACCTTCTGCTGCTCCATTAAACTGATTTTGAATGCCTTCAAGAACTGCCAGTACTTTGGTTAGCTGAATGGGATTATTTACATGCCAGTCTTTTTGCGGTGCTAACCTGATGCGGGCACCGTTGGCTCCACCACGCTTATCGGAACCACGGAAAGTAGAAGCGGAGGCCCAGGCTGTAGAAACCAGCTCTGAAACACTAAGGCCAGCTCCAAGAATTTTTCCTTTGAGTGCTGCAACATCCTGATCGTCAATTAAGGTATGATTGACTGCCGGGATGGGATCTTGCCATAACAACTCCTCCTGAGGAACCTCCGGCCCGAGGTAACGGGAACGCGGACCCATATCGCGATGGGTTAGCTTGAACCAGGCACGAGCGAAGGCATCCGCGAAAGCATTGTGGTCATTTAAAAAGCGTCTTGAAATTTTTTCATATTCAGGGTCCAGTCGCAACGACAAATCGGTTGTGAGCATGGTAGGACGATGCTTTTTTGAAGGATCATGCGCATCCGGAACGATCTCTCCCGCGTCTTTTGCCACCCACTGATGTGCACCACCCGGGCTTTTGGTCAATTCCCATTCGAAGGCGAACAGATTTTCGAAGAAATTATTGCTCCATTGCGTAGGGGTAGTAGTCCAGGTAACTTCCAATCCGCTGGTAATGGTATCCCCAGCTTTACCGGAGCCAAAACTATTAACCCAACCCAATCCATTCAGTTCCAGGCCTTCGGCTTCAGGCTCTTTTCCCACGTGGTCTGAAGATGCGGCTCCGTGCGTTTTGCCAAAGCTATGTCCGCCCGCAATTAGCGCTACCGTTTCCTCATCATTCATAGCCATCCGGCTGAAAGTAGTACGTATATCTTTTGCGGCTGCAATTGGGTCGGGGTTGCCATCAGGTCCTTCTGGATTTACATAAATAAGGCCCATGTGTGCAGCAGCTAAGGGTTCTTTTAAGTCGCGGGAGTGGATTTTTCCATCTGCATTCTCATCAGAAGGTAAAACACCGTGATCGGCAACACCCTCAACACCTTTTCCGTAACGGTCTTCGTTGCCCAGCCAGGTCTTTTCTGCGCCCCAAAATATATCTTCAGCCGGTTCCCAGACATCGGCACGGCCGCCGCCAAAACCAAATGTTTTAAAGCCCATGCTTTCTAATGCAACGTTACCAGCCAATATCATTAAATCTGCCCATGATAGGTTTTTACCATACTTTTGCTTAATGGGCCACAAAAGCCTTCGTGCCTTGTCAAGATTTACGTTATCCGGCCAACTATTTAAAGGAGCAAAACGTTGCAAGCCCATGCCACCGCCACCACGGCCATCAAACACGCGGTAGGTGCCGGCACTGTGCCAGGCCATCCTGATAAAAAGTGGGCCATAGTGCCCGAAATCAGCGGGCCACCAATCCTGAGAATCGGTCATTAAAGAATGCAGGTCGGTTTTTACTGCTTGGAGGTCAAGGGTTTGAAACGCTTTTGCATAATCAAAATCAGGGTCCATCGGGTTGGAAATCTCGGCATGCTGCCTGAGGATACCCATGTTTAGCTTATCCGGCCACCAATCGCGGTTTCTGGTGCCGCCACCGGCAGCATTTTTTAGGGCTGCGCCCGAGAATGGGCATTTTCCTGCGCTTTGGCTGTTCATACCTTCAATTGTATTTTCCATGTTTTTATAAATTGATTCGTCTTTAGAATCTAATTTACGAGATTATATTGTCGATGTCCATTCTAAAAATTGATATCTATATAGATGAAATTGATAATGGTGGGCGCATAATATTAATCGTTCAGCCCGGGCATAGAGAGCAGCCGTATATTCATATTATAATACACCATGTGGATGCTGCTCTCGATTTGTGCAGATTTAATACAGCTTTCGTGAGATTTTCTTATAGAAAGACCGATTTTTAAACCATTTTGACTTTTTTTTGCCCTTCTGTCAATCGTGCTTTAGTTATTTTTGAAATGAATTCTCATTGTAAATTAGGTTTTTACGCAGATAAAGTGCAGCTGCCTCTACTTTATCGATAAAGCGTTAACACTTTGTGTAAAAAACAAATTGAGAGGAGAAACGACATATTAATAAGTAATTGTACCAGTTTCTGTAATTCGATTTACAAGCTAATTATTAAACCTAATTATTAACCTAATTAAAATTGTATGCGTAAATTTTTACTCTTAGTAGGTAATTTCTTAGCCTTTTGGTGCCTGTGCAGCACTATTGGTGTACAAGCGCAACAGCCTGCATTTCCAGGTGCGGAGGGGGCTGGTATGTACACCACAGGTGGGAGGGGGACACCCTCGGCCTTCACTACGGTTTTTGAAGTAACTAATTTAAGTGACGATGGTCTGCCCGGCAGTCTTCGCTACGCGTTAACGGCTTCGGCAATTTACCGGACCGTTGTTTTCCGGGTATCAGGCACTATCCATCTTAATTCAAGATTAAGCATTAAGGCCAATACCACCATTGCCGGTCAAACCGCACCTGGCGATGGCATTTGCGTGGCCGATTATCCTGTCTCCATTAACGGCGACAATGTAATTGTTCGCTATATGCGTTTTCGACTCGGTGATAAAAATCAGAAGAAAGTAGATGCGAACGGCAACCCTATCGATGGCAGTGGCGGTGATGATGCTTTTGGTGGAAGTGCTAGCAATGTTATTATTGATCATTGTTCGGCAAGCTGGAGCAACGATGAAGCCCTGACCATTTATCGGGGTGATAATCTAACTATCCAATGGTGTTTTATTACAGAACCTTTAAATTATTCTTACCACTTTGAAACCGGTGACACGGATTATGAACAACATGGTTATGGTGGTATTTGGGGCGCTAAAAGAGGCTCCATGCATCATAATCTTTTTGCTGACTGCCGCAACCGTAATCCTCGTTTTGCAGGCATCAGCACGTATTCACCAAACACAGTTGGCGTTGAGAATTGTGACTTCAGGAACAATGTGATCTATAACTGGGGTATCAATACAGTCTATGGTGGTGAAGGTGGTAATTATAATGTTGTAAATAACTATTACAAGTATGGTCCTTCAACCGGCAGTGGTGTTCGTTTCCGCGTAGCAAATCCTAGTTTCAATGCAACAGATGGTTATGGAAAATGGTATGTGAGCGGAAACTATGTAGACGGGTCTGCAACCATTACGGCTGATAACTGGTCAGGTGGTGTTGTGCCACAGGGTGGCACCGGCGATATACCTACGGTAAAAGCTGCAACAGCTTTTGATATTGGTTATCCACTAACTATTGAAGCGGCGACTGATTCTTATGAAGCGGTTTTGCAAAAAGCAGGCTGCTCTCTTCCTAATCGTGATACGTTAGATCAGCGTATTGTGAATGATGTTCGCAACAGAACGGGAAGAATTATTGACGTACAGGGAGGTTATCCGCACGGAACGCCTTATGAGCAAACGGTGAATGCCTGGCCTGCGCTGAATTCGACTGCTGCTCCTACCGATGGCGATCATGATGGTATGTCAGATAGCTGGGAAACAAGCAACGGCCTTGATCCAAATAATGCCAGTGATAGAAATGGCCTGGCGGCAAACGGTTACACCAACCTGGAAAATTATTTAAACTCACTCACAACACCTACTGTAAATACTAATCCAACTATTTATGCAAATGCGGTGTTTAATAGCTTCTCACAAACATTAGGCACTCCGTCTGCGGCACAAACATTCACTGCATCCGGAGTTAACTTAACCGATAATATTACCGTAACGGCACCTGCCAATTATCAGATTTCTCTTAATGGCACAAGCTGGAGCAGCAGCCTGACGCTGACAGAAAATTCAGGTTCGGTTGCTTCTACTACTATCAGTGTGCGACTGAATGCTGCATCTACCGGTTCATACAGCGGAACGATTTCGCTGACAAGCGCAGGTGCTGCTACAATCAATATAGCAGTCAATGGGATCACTTCCGTTCAGCCTGTCAATCAAAAACAAATCGTTGGTCTTTATCCGGAAATGGAAGGTGGTTTTGAAAATCAATCAGCCGGCGCAGTTTCAACTACGGCACCAGCCGCCAGCTCTAATCTTTCTCAAAAGGTATGGACAACGAATGGCTCTGCCAATATTGTAAGCAACGGAACGGCAAGGACAGGTAACAATTACTTCACCTATACCAGCACCAGTTTAAGTACTAAGAATAATTATTCACCTACAGTAAGTACACCCTTAACAAAAGGTGTAAAATACATCGTTCAGTTTTATTACCGTGCCCCGGCACCTGCTATCGGAAACCAGGTAGGTGGAGTAATAGCGGTGGCTGACAATACTAGCTTTACCACGGCTACATCCACTGCTGCCTGGACTGCTACGAATGGCGACTGGTTAAAGGCCTCGTACACCTACTCTGTGACCCCTGCCTATACGCCTACCATGAGTTTTGCCGGCTTTCGCTTCAATGGAGGAGGTACAAGTGCAATTGCCAAGCCTTTTGATGTGGATGATTTTGTGATCTATCCCGCCGATAATCAGACTGTTCCTTCGGCCGATGTGACGGCACCGGATGTTGCTTCTTCTCCGGTAGCAACCGGCCATTCAAACAGCATTACTGTAAGCTGGACCGCCCCGGCTACCGGTGTGGATGGTGGTGGTTATGTGGTGGTGAGAAGCGCTTCAGCCCTGGCACCGGCAGTAAATGCTAATGGTTTATATTTCATTGGCAACAGCATAGGCTCAGGCAATACTGTGGTTTACATCGGTTCTGGTACCAATTTTACTGATGATGGAAGTGTGGCTGCTCTCGCTTCCGGCATCACCTATTACTATCACATTTTTACTGCCGATAAAGCATTTAACTATTCATCTGCTGCAATGGCATCAGGCGCCACGGTGTCAAGTACTCCTGTGGTTTCTATGTCAGGCAATTTAAATCCGTTTACACAGGCCCTGGGCACACCTTCGGCTTCCCAGTCGTTTACCGTGCAAGGAAATAATCTTACAGGTAATGTAAGTATTTCGGCTCCTGCGAGTTTCGAACTTTCCGAAGATGATAATAACTGGCACACTTCTTTAAGTCTGGTGCGTGAAAACAATAGCGTTAATGCCACAGCCTTTGTGCGGATGAATGCAACTACTGCAGGTTTGTATAGCGGTAACATTACAGCGACAAGTTCCGGTGCAACAAACGCTACCCTGGCGGTGAGTGGTGTGGCGGCTATCGCAGTACAGCCCCCGGCAGGATATAATGTGGTAGTAGCTCTGGACGGCACAGGAAACTATTCAAGCCTGCAGGCGGCCATTGATGCAGCGCCGTCTAATAGTGCAACCCCATACAGGATTTTTGTAAAGAAAGGTAAGTATATAGAGAAAGTAACTATTCCTTCCAACAAAC
>CBFGOI010000058.1:0-29420 GCA_965650335.1 uncultured Pedobacter sp.
AACTGACCGGATTATCACCTGTTGAATATATCCGTTCCGTAAAGCTGGATAAGGGAGCTGTTTTACTTGAAAAGAGCGACCTGAATGTGGCGCAGATTGCCTACATGGTCGGATTTACGACCCCCACGTATTTCGCCAAATCTTTTAAGACGAAATTCAATATGCAGCCATCTGAGTACATTGCTTTAAAAAGGAAGGCTGTTGAAAACAGGACCAAAGACGCAAGGTCTCAATCTTCCCATGTTTAAGATTGACCGTAGATATAATGTCAAGCTGCCGTTTCAAACGTTTCCTGCTCCGAAATATCCTCATTCGGCGGGAAGGTTGATATGAACGTATCTATAGTCTTTCGGAATCCAAGAGGGGCAAGAGACTTGCCTATGCGACATTTCTTTAATGCAGTCTCAATTTACTACTACCACAGATCTTAGGGCCAAATTCGTTGTGTAATGCCGAATCTGGTTGTCTGGAATGTTAAAATAGATTTGAACATTCTTGCCATTAATTTGGCTATTTTTTTACGTATCCGACATTTTCTGAATATAAATTTGAGACCGCTCGAAGGTATTGTAGTAAAGCTTTATGCTAATCCTGAACAAGTCCAGCGATCGACATATCAGGAAAAAGATCTGAACGGGGAAATAGAACTCCAGCTAGATTATTTTTTTAAGATAAATCTATCGTAACTGGGCGAGCAATAAATAGACACAAGAAGATATGAAAAATGTGATTTTTATTACAACCATTCTTTTGATAATGGGATTGGGCGTTAATGCTCAATCTTTGGTCAAACAAGCGCCTGAAGGGTTCGATATTGCCCGCCCTGGTATCATACAGGGTAAAATTGACACTATCACCTATTCTTCAAAAACTGTTGGGTCATTAAGGAGAGCCCTGGTTTATACCCCGCCAGGCTATTCAAAAAGTCGGAGATATCCTGTCCTTTATCTTCTGCACGGTATTGGCGGAGATGAAAAAGAATGGTATAAACAAGGTAAACCGCAGGTGATACTCGATAATCTTTACGCAGAAAATAAAGTTCAGCCTATGATAATCATTCTTCCTAATGGCCGGGCAGCGAAAGATGACAGGGCATTCGGGAACATCTATGAGCCCAACAAAGTTCAGGCTTTCGCCACCTTTGAAAGGGACCTCCTGGATGATTTGATCCCTTTTGTCGAAAAGACGTACAAAGTTTATAAAAATCGGGAAAGCAGGGCTATTGCTGGCCTATCAATGGGGGGAGGTCAGTCACTGAATTTTGGCTTGGGTAATCTTGATAAGTTTGCATGGGTAGGGGGCTTTTCTTCTGCCCCAAATACAAAGGCTCCGGAAGCTCTTTTACCAAATCCTGAAGAAGCACGGAAAAAGTTAAAGCTTTTATGGGTTTCATGTGGAGACGCTGACAATCTAATCCGAATTAGCAGCAGGACCAGTGATTATCTTAAAAAAAATAAGGTTCCCCACATTTTTTATATAGAGCCCGGTGGTCATGATTTTAAAGTTTGGAAGAACGATTTGTATATGTTCGTGCAATTGCTGTTTAAGCCGGTAGATACATCCTTGTTTTCTAAATACATGGTTCCGGGAACTCCTGCATCCACTAATGTTCGCTATGCTAAATATCCGCAGATACTTCCCGATCACCGGGTTGTGTTTCGTACAAGGTTGGTCGTTGCCGATCCGAATAAGTGAAACCTTTTATGAGATGGGGCGTCCGAAATTAAATGAAAAGATCATGAGAAAATCAGGCTTTTTTAATTAAATAGTATAACGAGTATAGTTTATATGTGGAAATGTATTCTTGGCCTTCTGCTTTTTTCAGGCCTATCAACAATATCAATAGCGCAAGTTAACAAGGCGCAAAATCCTATTATTCATGCCGATGTACCTGATATTTCCATAATCAGGGTTGGGGAGACCTATTACATGAGCAGCACCACAATGCACATGAGTCCAGGGGTGCCAATCATGAAATCAAAGGACCTTGTAAACTGGAAATTGGTAGGGTATTGTTATGACACCCTCGCTAATGTAGATGAGCTTAATCTTAATAATGGAAAGAGTACTTATGGGCGCGGTTCATGGGCCAGCAGTTTACGTTATCATAAGGGAATTTTTTATGTCAGTACCTTCGCCGGAACAACCGGTAAAACGTACGTATACACTACAAAAAATATAGAAAAGGGCCCATGGAAAGTATCCTCCTTTAGACCCAGCTATCACGATCATTCCTTGTTTTTTGATGATGATGGCAAGGTGTACATGATTTATGGAGCCGGAAAGCTCAAGTTAATTGAACTTAAAACCGACGCCTCGGGCGTGAAGCCGGGAACCCAGGAACAGGTACTTATCGAAAATGCAAGTGCTCCCTCAGGAAATAACGTCGGCCTTCCTGCAGAGGGATCGCAATTGTTTAAGGTGAAGGGGAAATATTACCTCTTTAACATCACCTGGCCCAGAGGCGGTATGAGAACTGTTGTTGTCCATAGAGCGGATAAAATTACCGGTCCATACGAGGGTAGAGTTGCATTACAAGATCTAGGAGTTGCCCAGGGCGGATTGATCGATATGCCTGACGGTACCTGGTATTCCTATTTATTCAGAGACTATGGCTCGGTCGGACGTGTTCCGTACCTGGTGCCGGTAAAATGGGTTGATGGCTGGCCTCTTCTCGGGGAGGGTGGCAAGGTTCCCCAGACCTTGAATTTGCCAGTATCTAAAGGTTTAATTCCGGGGATTGTGGCATCTGATGAATTTGTCCGTCGAAAGAAAGAGCCAGCATTACCCCTGGTGTGGCAATGGAACCATAATCCGGATAATCAGCTTTGGTCTGTGAAAGAACGTCCCGGTTATCTTCGTCTTAAGACAGGAAGAACAGACTCGTCGTTTTTATCAGCAAGAAATACTTTAACACAAAGAACGTTCGGGCCAGAATGTACAGGAACCACTGTGTTGGATGTTTCAAATATGAAAGATGGCGATATCGCAGGGTTGGCACTTTTACAGAAACGATATGGGATTGTCGGAGTCAGGTTCCAGAAAGGGGTAAAATCCATTGTAATGATTAGCGCCCAGACAGAAAAGCCTGTTGAGATAGCAAATGTTCCACTAAAGCAACAGAAGGTATACTTAAAAGCGGAGTGTGATTTCAGAGATCGGAAGGATATAGCGAAGTTTTCATATAGCCTGGATGGAGATACCTGGACTTCAATTGGCGACCCTCTGAAAATGACCTATACGCTGCCACATTTTATGGGATACCGTTTCGGCCTGTTTAATTATGCCACAAAAAATACTGGTGGCTATGTTGATTTTGATTGGTTTAGAATAAAGTAGAATACAGTATGTCTGGTCCGGTGTGTTGGCTTTGTAATATTTAATTAACAGTTTGAACCATATATGATAAAGGCAAATTTTTCTTATACACTTTCAGTGATAGCCATTTGTTTTGCTGCTGAGCTATTCGCTCAAAACCCCTTTATTACTAATCAGTATACGGCAGATCCTTCGGCCAGGGTGTTTGGCGACAGGGTATATGTATATCCTTCTCATGATATTCCTCCCGCACCTGGGAAAGGAAGGGCAAACTGGTTTGTAATGGAAGATTATCATGTGTTTTCTTCTGCCAACTTAAGCGATTGGATCGACCACGGAATGATTGTTACTCAGAATAAGGTTCCCTGGGTAAAACCGGATAGTTATAGCATGTGGGCACCGGACTGTATTTACAGGAACGGTAAGTATTACTTTTACTTTCCTAGTACCTCTAAAGACACCACTAAAGTAAAGGGATTTACAATTGGTGTTGCAGTATCCGATAAACCTACGGGGCCGTTCGTGCCTCAGCCGGAAGCGATAAAAAATGTGAAAGGCATCGATCCAAACGTGTTTATCGACAAAAGCGGGCAGGCATATTTGTACTGGTCGCAGGGTAATATTTATGGAGCCAGATTGAAAGAGAATATGCTTGAGCTGGACTCTGAACCATTTATTCTTCAGGAATTGCCTAGCAAAGGCCTGAAGGAAGGCCCCTATGTATTTGAGCGTAATGGAATTTATTACATGACTTATCCTCATGTGGAGAACAAGATTGAACGGCTTGAATATGCCATCGGGAATAATCCGCTGGGTCCATTCAAATTCGCCGGTGTAATTATGGACGAATCTCCAATCGGTTGCTGGACAAATCATCATTCAATTATCAATTTTAAAAAGCAGTGGTATCTGTTTTATCATCATAATGATCTTTCACCAAACTTCGATAAAAATCGTTCGGTACGAATTGATAGTTTGTCTTTCAATAATGACGGGACAATTAAAAAGGTGATTCCTACTCTAAGGGGTGTGGGCCTGACATCGGCTTTCGGAAAAGTACAAATTGACCGCTACAGCGAAATAAGTAAAGAGGGCATATCACTTGGTTTCATCGACACTGCAGACCGGTTTAAAGGATGGAAAGCTAAATTCAATTCTCCCGATGCCTGGCTGCAATACAATAGTGTTGATTTCGGGAACAGAGTGCCTAAGTCGGTGGAATTGATGGTAGCATCTGGTGCCGGTGGAACATTGCAGATACGGTTGAATTCTACGGGTGGTCCAATCCTGGCGGAGCTGTCTGTCCCGGTAACTAAATCCTGGAAGTTAATTACCGCAAATCTTTCCATAGCTCCCAGGGGTACTAAGCATCTGTTTATAACACAGAAGGGCGCAGGGGAGATGGAAGTGGACTGGATGACTTTTAAGTAGGTTTCTGAAAGATTCTTGGCTTTTAATGCTTGCTGGATTAGCAAAAGCAATTGCTTTTGCGTGGTTTTTTATCCGTCTGCGAAGCCAAAGCCGGCTGCTAACTAATAGAGATGATATAACAGATTGATTTTTTCTATTCTGCTTAATTGCTTTCAATGAACCATTAGACGATAATATTATATCTTCTGTAGAAATCAACTAGAAATTCTACTTCTAATCCTTCAAGAATACCTTATCTGCTTTTCAAAAGAGGAACATCGTCGAAGATGGATCCGCTTTTCTGAGTCATTTCTGGCCATATATGCTAATAGTATTTCGATTGCCTCACGCTCCCGGATTGAACAAAAGTGATAGCATTTTATAGAATTTGTGCTGATTGACCGACCAGAATCCATCTAATTTAGGAACCGGAATCCACTATGAACCTGGCAACCGAAAAATTCTTTGTAGGAGAAAAGAAATGGATATCAGCCTGATATTCATGTCGTCTTTACTTTGATTTTCTGGTTTGTGTTTATCGCCATTCCAATAAATTAAGTAGGAGGCAAGGCCTTGTTAAAACAATTAATAAATGAATATGAATTTCTTGAGAATTACCTTATTGTTTTCTTTTTTTATGATTTCGAATCAGCTGGCTTTTTCGCAGGATCCGAAACTCTACATTTTCCTATGCCTTGGTCAATCTAATATGGAGGGTAGTGCCAAATATGAGCCGCAGGATACTACAGTTGATAGTCGTTTTCGGGTTTTGGAAGCAGTTGATTGCGATAATCTGGGCAGAAAAAAAGGGGAGTGGTATACTGCTGTTCCCCCGCTAAGCAGATGCAGGACAGGTTTGGGTCCAACAGATTATTTTGGTCGCACCTTGCTGGCCCAGCTTCCTGCAGATGTGAAAGTAGGAGTGATTAATGTAGCTGTTGGAGGTTGTAAAATAGAGCTTTTTGATAAAAATAATTATCAGTCATATGTTTCAACTGCACCTTCCTGGATGCTCAACATGATAAAGGAATATGACGGGAATCCCTATGCAAGGCTTGTGGAAATGGCAAAGATTGCGCAAAAAAGTGGTGTTATAAAAGGAATTCTTTTACATCAGGGCGAATCAAATACTAATGATACAGCCTGGCCCCAAAAGGTTAAAGGCGTATACACAAACTTGCTTACCGATCTCAATCTCAATGCAGCAGCTGTTCCCTTATTAGCGGGAGAAGTGGTACATGCAGACCAGGGAGGTGTTTGTGCGAGTATGAACAAGATCATCGCAGAACTGCCGCAAACTATTCCCACAGCTCATGTAATTTCATCTGCCGGCTGTGCTGATGGTGCTGATAATCTGCATTTTTCCGCGGAGGGCTACCGGGAGTTGGGAAGGCGGTATGGCGCTAAAATGCTTTCGCTTTTGGGATACGATGCGGCGAAATAGGAATTAACAGACAAGGGTTTGAAGCGTTACTATCTGCTGGTTAAAATATTAAGAATGGATATTAGAAAGTTCGGAATACAATTGGCTGTTCTTATTGCAGCGTTAACAACACAGGCTCAAAATCCTATCATACAAACCATTTACACAGCTGATCCGGCTCCGATGGTTTATAAAGATACCGTTTACCTGTACACGGGGCATGATGAAGACAAATCAACCTGGTTTACGATGAAAGACTGGCGCTGTTATACTTCTACAGATATGGTGAACTGGACTGACCAGGGCTCGCCGCTCTCGCTTAAATCGTTTAGCTGGGCTAAGAAAGATGCCTGGGCAGGGCAGTGTATTCCCAGGAATGGAAAGTTCTATTGGTATGTACCTATGAACCACGAAACCTTGGGAATGTCTATTGGTGTGGCAGTTTCTGACAGTCCAAGCAGCCCGTTTAAAGATGCGCTCGGAAAACCATTGGTGCATAGTGGCAACGGAGATATCGACCCAACAGTTTTTATTGATGATAATGGTCAAGCCTATTTATACTGGGGCAATCCCTACCTGAAGTATGTGAAATTGAATGAGGACATGATCTCTTATTCCGGCGATGTGGTTACTGTTCCTTTGAATAAAGAAGGGTTTAATGTAAGATTTAAAGATGCCGATAAAAGACCATCCGCCTACGAAGAGGGGCCATGGTTTTACAAGCGAAATAATTTGTACTACATGCACTATGCAGCAGGAGGAGTTCCGGAACATTTGGCTTACTCAACCAGCACAAGTCCTACCGGTCCCTGGGTTTACCGCGATACCATTATGAGGATTATAGGCAAGGGTGGTGCTTTTACCAATCATCCCGGCGTGATCGATTATAAAGGCAAATCGTATTTCTTTTATCATAATGGAGCCTTGCCAGGTGGCGGAGGCTTTACCCGATCCGTCTGTCTGGATGAATTTCAGTACAATAAAGATGGAAGTATTCCGAGGATTTCGCCTACTAAGGAAGGTGTAAAACCTGTGGCAAATCTTAATCCATTTATCCGTCAGGAAGCAGAAACTATAGCCTGGGAGCAGGGGATTGAAACGGAGCGCAATGCAGAAGTCGGAGTATACGTAACCGAAATCAGCAATGGCGATTATATTAAAGTTCGAAGTGTTGATTTTAAGAAAGGGGCAGGGGCGTTTCAAGCCAATGTAGCATCGGCTTCAGGTGGTAGTATCGAAATTCATTTGGATAGTCTTAATGGGAAATTACTAGGCTCTTGTGAAGTAAAAAGCACAGGTGGTTTGCAGAAATGGATCACTGTTTCAGCTAAAGTCAATAAGACAGCAGGCCTTCACGATTTGTATTTTGTTTTTAAAGGCAATGAGGGCGATTTGTTCAATTTCAATTGGTGGAATTTTAATAAATAAAAGGTCTCTCTCTACTAATTTATATATTAGTCCACCTTTAAATACCATTATACACCTTTAAAAATGAATAAAGTAAGTAAAAGTTTAGTTGCCACTGTCTTCGCTCTTGTTATGGCTTTCGGCCTAACCGGCACAAATTCCCTGTCTGCACAGACAGTATGGTTAGACCAGCTGGATCTCAGCGCAGCTACTCAGGGCTATGGCGTCCCTAAGAAAAACAGGACTGTTGATGGTAAAATCATGACCATTGCAGGCAAAACCTTTCAGCGTGGCTTTGGTACACACGCCGAAAGCTCCCTTTTAATTCAACTTGATGGTAAGGCAAATTCGTTCAACGCCTGGGTGGGTATTGATGATGAGGTGAAAGGACAACAGTCTGCTGTAGAGTTCATTGTAAACGGAGATGGCTTGAAACTCTGGTCAAGCGGAGTGATGCGTATAGGAGATACTGCCCGGTTATGTAGCGTAAAGCTTTCAGGTGTAAAGAAACTTGAACTCGTTGTAAGCGACGGAGGAAATGGAAATTTCTATGATCATGCCGACTGGGCAGATGCAAAATTTGAGACGACAGGTGTATCGAGCTTTTTTACAGTTAATATTGTGTCCAGCGAGGTCTATATCCTTACTCCTCAGCCATCTGCAAAACCGAAGATTAATAGTGCAAGTGTGTTCGGTGTCCGCCCGGGCTCTCCGTTCCAATTCAGGATACCGGCTACCGGAGACAGACCAATGAGCTTTTCAGTTACCGGTATACCGCAGGGACTTAAACTTGATCCGCAATCAGGACTTATTACGGGTAAGCTTGCAAAGGCGGGAACTTATGTTGTCACCTTAAAGGCGAAGAATGCGAAGGGCATCGCAGAAAAAAGCTTACGTATTAAATGTGGCGATAAAATCGCACTTACCCCGCCAATGGGCTGGAACAGTTGGAATTGTTTTGCCGGAGAAGTTTCTGCTGAAAAAGTGAAGCGAGCTGCGGAAGTAATGGTGAAATCTGGACTGGTAAATCACGGATGGAATTATGTAAATATTGACGACTTCTGGCAAAATCACCGCGATTCGAAAGATCCTTCCCTGCAAGGGAAATTGCGTGACGAAGCCGGAAATATTGTCCCTAACAAAAGGTTTGGAGACATGAAAGCCCTGGCAGATTATGTGCACGGTCTTGGTTTAAAAATTGGCCTCTATTCTAGTCCGGGGCCCTGGACGTGTGGCGGTTGTGCAGGTAGCTATGGCCATGAAAAACAGGATGCTGAAAGTTATGCAAAATGGGGATTTGATTACCTGAAATACGATTGGTGCAGCTATGGAAACGTGATAAATGGAATGCCGGAGAATGATCCATACAAAGTAAGCTCACTATCCTACCAAGGAGGAAATCAGTTAGCTACTGCGATTAAGCCCTTTAAAGTAATGGGAGATTATCTTCTTCAGCAACCCCGCGATATTGTGTTCAGTTTGTGTCAATATGGAATGTCGGATGTCTGGAAATGGGGCGATTCCGTTGGTGGAACCACCTGGCGAACAACAAATGATATAACGGATACCTGGAGTAGTGTTAAAAGCATTGCATTCGCTCAGGATCAGGCTGCTGCCTGGGCTAAACCGGGTAATTGGAACGATCCTGATATGCTGGTAGTTGGCACCGTTGGCTGGGGTAATCCACACCCAAGCAAGCTTAAACCAGACGAACAGTATCTTCATTTAAGTCTCTGGAGCCTTTTTTCTGCGCCGCTGCTAATTGGTTGCGATATGGAAAAACTGGATGCATTTACACTTAATTTGCTAACCAACGATGAGGTAATTGCGATTAACCAGGATGCACTCGGTAAACAAGCAACCAGCGTGCAAACAATTGGAGATTTGCGTATTTATGTAAAAGAACTTGAGGATGGTAGCCGTGCGGTAGGTTTCTGCAATTTCGGTGTGGAGAGGTTAAAGCTATCTTATAAGGAGTTTAAGAAGCTGGGCATCACCGGCAAACAACAGGTTCGCGATGTATGGAGGCAAAAAGATGTTGCGACTGTCAATACAGAAAAAGATGTTTTGCCAGTGGAGGTGCCGGTACATGGGGTAATGTTATATAAGTTTAGTCCGATAAAATAAGATGAGGCACATGAGAGCTATTCTAATTGTATTCGTTTGTCTGCTCCCCGCAGTTTTATTCGGGCAGACGTACAGAAAATATTCGTTAAAAACTGACAGACTTTCTATCAATCTTTCGGAAGGTGTTCTGAACCTTATCCCACTAACAGACAAGGCGATCAGAGTGCAATGGGAAAAAGACGGAATGAAAGAAGGGCAGGAATTAGTTTTAATAAATAAGCAAGCCCGTCCGAAATTTAAGCTGTCTGAAACTCCAACTCATCTCAAACTAAGCACATCTGGTTTTACGGTGCTTTTTACAAAGAAAACCGCTTCCCTCGATTTTCTGGATAAGGCAGGGAATGTATTTTTGAGTGAAAAGGCAGGAGGCAGGAAATTAACCACCAGTACCGTTTTGGGGGAACCTTGTTTTATAGCAGAACAAAGCTTTTCTTCACCGGCAGGTGAGTCCCTGTTTGGACTTGGGCAGTTTCAGGATGGCAATTTTAATCTTAAAAATGTAGGCCGAAAACTAACACAGGTGAATACACAAATCGCTATTCCCTTTCTTTATTCCAGTAAAAATTATGGAATACTTTGGCACCAGTATGGCTTAACCTATTTCAATCCTGCCGACAATGAGGTGCAACTGGTAAAGCGTGATACTTCCGCGGGGGAGAAACGGGATGCCGAGGTTACTACAACTTCAGGAACACAACGCGTATCGCAGCAACAGGCGGTTTATAACGGGAAGTTCAAGGTTGATAAAGACGGTGAGTATTCCATTATGCTGGATTTAGGCAATATGGACAACCGGCATTTAGTAATTATTGACGGGACAGCCCACATCGATCAATCTAATTTGTGGCTTCCTCCTTCAGCTGGCAAGCTGGTGAAGCTCAGGGCCGGAGAACATTCTGTCCAGATAGTTTGTAAAGCTATCAACACTCCAAAATTCTCCTGGAAGCCGGCAGATAACGTAACTACTTTTCGTTCTCCCAACGCGAAATCTTTAGACTATGTAGTATTTTCCGGTAAAAATGCTGATGAAGTAATTGCGAACTATCGTGAGCTTTCCGGAAATGTCCCGATGCTTCCATTGTGGGCCTATGGTTTTTGGCAATGTCGCGAACGTTATACGTCAGGTAATCACCTGGTAGAAACTGTAAAGGAGTTCAGAAAGCGAAATTTACCCATGGATGTGATTGTACAGGACTGGCAGTACTGGGGAAAATATGGCTGGGGCGTTCCCAAATTTGACGAAGCGAATTATCCTGAGCCAGATAAATTCATAAAGCAATTACATGATCTGAATGCCCGTTTCTCCATCTCCGTATGGGAAAATCTCGACAAGAAATCGGAAGTAGCTAAGGAATATCTTGAAAAAGATCTCTATATAAAGAACAGTCCCTGGATCGATATCTACAATCCGGAAACACAAAAAACACACTGGAACGCCTTAAATAAAAATCTGTTTAGCTACGGTGTCGACTCCTGGTGGATGGACGCTACGGAGCCGGAGAATGATGCTCTTGCAGGAAAGAATACGTATTACGGATTAGGGGATTTTTACCGCCTGACTTATCCTCTGGGTGTTTCTAAAGCCATTTACGAAGGTCAACGCAATACTGATCCTAATAAACGGGTTGCAATACTTACACGTTCGGCTTTTGCAGGTCAGCAACGCTATGGAACCATTAATTGGTCGGGCGATATAGGCTGGAACTGGGATACTTTTAGACGACAGATTGTTGCCGGTTTAAATTTTAACCTTACGGGGATGCCTTACTGGACGACCGATATAGGAGGCTTCTTCCGCCCGGGACGCTCGCAGTACACGGATGAAAAATATCACGATATACTAACACGCTGGTTTCAATGGGGAGTATTTAATCCGATATTCCGGATACACGGATACCAATCAGAAACGGAGCCCTGGAAATATGGTGAAAAGGTTGAAAACAACATGAGAACCATGCTCAACCTTCGTTACCGTTTATTGCCCTACATCTACTCGGAAGCATGGCAGATTTCCCAAAACGGCTCTACTATAATGCGGCCACTCGTGATGGATTTCGCAAAGGACGAAAAAGCCGTCGGGCAAGGATTTGAATATATGTTCGGTAAGTCGCTGCTTGTTGCCCCCGTTACCGAAGCCGGTGCAACTAAATGGAATGTATACTTGCCGAAATCTGCTGTATGGTATGACTTCTGGACAGGAAGGAAATACTCCGGCGGAAAAACCATATCTGCCGATGCTCAGAATAAGATACCAGTTTTCGTTAAAGGCGGTTCGATAATCCCGGTAGGAAAAGTTCAGCAATACAGCAATGAGAAACCTGCAGATGATTTAGAGATCCGGGTGTATCCTGGCTCGAATGGAACCTTCAAACTCTATGAGGATGAAGGTGATAATTACAATTACGAAAAAGGAAAATACACCATTATCCCTTTCACCTGGAACGATGATGCAAAAACGCTCAGCATTGGAACTATTCAAGGTTCTTATCCGGGTTATCTGAAAAGCAGAACGTTTAATGTAATCATAGTGAAAGATGGAAATGGGATTGATTATCAGGAAAGCGCAAAGAAAACTATAGTGTATCAGGGAAAAGCCCTTAAGCTCGCTAATCTTGATTGATCTAAGGCTAATTTATAAAAAAACAACCATCAGACAGCGTCTAAAACGCCTGTCTGCGGCAGCTAAACTCAGACAGCCGTTTCAAACGCTGTCTGACGTTTTATAAAAAGATTAAAAAAGTGATTTTTCAATTAGTTCAACCAAAAAACGAAACAAGCTTATTCTAATCATATGAAAAAAGTATTTCTGGCAATAACTCTTGCCTTCGGTGCGATGATAAATTCGAATGCACAAAACCCCATTATCAAACACATTTTTACCGCCGATCCATCTCCCATTGTGCACAAGGGAAAGGTCTACTTATACACGGGGCATGATACGGCTTCGGTAACTGCTACCAATTACAAAATGCCCGACTGGCACGTATTTTCATCGAAAGACATGGTGAAATGGAAAGATCACGGCGCACTTCTATCTCCCGCAACTTTTTCCTGGGCTACCGGCGACGCTTATGCAGCTCAATGCATCGAGCGGGATGGCAAGTTTTATTGGTTTGTATCCACGTTTCATAAAAGTAATAACGAGAGCAAAGGTGGTGCAGCCATCGGAGTTGCTGTTTCCGACAGTCCTACCGGTCCGTTTAAAGATGCGATTGGAAAAGCGCTTATTACCAACGAGATGACTAAGGATATGCCGCATGCCTGGGATGATATTGACCCGACAGTTTTTGTTGATGATGATGGACATGCGTATATGTTCTGGGGCAATGGCAGCTGTAAATGGGTAAAACTAAAGAAAAGTATGACCGAACTGGATAGTCCGATTACCGCATTCAAACCTCAGGGGTATATCGAAGGGCCATGGGTTTATAAACGGAAAGGTTTGTATTATCTGGTGTATGCCAGCGCTGGAACTAAACCTGAAATGATTGAATATTGCACGGCTACAAATCCAGCCGGTCCATGGACGTACAGAGGCATTATTCAGGAGAACGTTCCGAATAGCTTTACTACTCATCCCGGAATTGTCGACTTCAAAGGGAAATCATACTTCTTTTATCACAATGGATCTTTGCCTACCGGGGGGAGTTACAGACGTTCAATTTGTGTAGACTATATGTATTATAACAAGGATGGATCTATTCGAAAAATCGTTCAAACTAGTGCAGGGGTAGTACCGGTAAAATAGACATTTCAATGCTTAGGCTTAAGAAACCTTGCTTGAGCAGGGGTGGCGAGAAATGAGTTATGGTAGGCAAAGTATTTCAGCATTCGTAATGGACATACGTTTTGATGATTTGTTTTTCTCGTCGTATAATAGAAAAAGATAAACGAGTTTGGGAAGCATCCATTATGCCTTGTATTAGTTAGGGCCAATGAGAACTGACTTGCTAAGTATCATCATTGGCCCGATAGCTGGCGTTAAAAAGTAAAATTAAGCAAAAAAGCTGCCCCTAAAATGATCTCACTCTTTAGAACTTGATTACTTCCCAGTAAGCCTTTTTAGGCTTATAGTTTGCGTCAAACAATAAAGGGAAATTCTTCCTTCCCCTGCCATCCAGCCAAGTATACCTGTCAGACAAATTCCAGAATGTAACACCTGTGATGTTTTTTCTATATTTTCTGAACACCTCAAATACCATTTGGTATTTTTCAATCTGCTTCTGTTCTATTTCGGGTGTAAATTGTCCCGCTTGCTGCTGTTGCTGTCCCTGTATTAACTGGCCGCCCTGACGGCCCGCGTAAATAGACACATCTAACTCAGTGAATTGAATTTGTAGTCCGAGTGAAGAAAACATTTCTATCGATTTTTCCAGTTCTTCCCGCGTTGGCGAAGAGATTGACCAATGAGCCTGAAGTCCCACGCCATGAACCGGAACTCCTTTTTCCTTCAACCCTTTTAATAGCCGGTAAATTTTGTCGCGTTTAGCAGGGATTTCCGTATTGTAATCATTGTAAAACAGAACGGCTTTAGGATCTGCTTTATGCGCATATTCAAAAGCTCT
Source organism: uncultured Pedobacter sp. (assembly GCA_965650335.1). Taxonomy (GTDB): domain Bacteria; phylum Bacteroidota; class Bacteroidia; order Sphingobacteriales; family Sphingobacteriaceae; genus Paradesertivirga. The sequence goes on from CBFGOI010000058.1 coordinate 14,251, forward strand.
CTCGATGAATTCTTCTCCTGTTATATCTGTCCATTTCGACTTGCGAAGAAAATCGTCACCATCCGCTATAGCTTCGTTTACAACGTCCCAGGCATACACCCTCCCTTTGTACCTTGATACAACAGTTGTTATATGGTTTTCTAACCGTTTGAGAAGCATTTCTTTGTTAACATCGTTTCCTGCAGAGTCTTTAAATAGCCATCTTGGTGTTTGAGCATGCCAGCAAAGAGTATGGCCACGCATTTTGATCTTATTCCGGTTGGCGAAATCAACTATCGCATCGGCATCCCGCCAAAAAAAGCGATTTTCTTCTGGATGTATTGGCCCCATCTTCATCGCATTTTCAGCAGTGATGCTATTGAATTCTTTAAGGATCAGGCTGGATTCAGCGTCAGCAGTGAGATCTGAAGGGCGAACTGCTACTCCAATTGGAAAATATTTTTTATAGTAATCTTTTAATCCTTTTTGCGGCTTTTTTTCCAGGTTCTGTTGAGTAGCTGCAATCATTATTGCAGAGATGAAGATTAGGGAGACTACAAGATTCGTTTTTTTAACTCTGTACATGCGCGTTGGGTTATGATAGCAGTCAAAGATATGGGCAATACTATAGACTGCTTGTTGAAATTCAACATAATAGTGTAACAGATGTTCAACAGGAGAGGATGGCTGGTATTTTGAGTAACATTTTTGTATCGTTTACGGGTGCTTCAAGCAACTGACCTGAGTTACGTGCCAGAAAATATTCCATACAATATTTTATCCTGATGTCTCTGACACTCCTGATAGCAACCTGTTTTTCTCACTTCTATTTTCCATTTACTAACAAATTATTCAAAACAGCACGAACTGCTCTTAACAGGATCAGCAGTTTATCGGGAAAATCTCATGTGATTATATCTAAATCGCCGGGAAGCTCGAAGACCCAGGCAAGTGTGAGACTAGAGGTAAATATCGACCAGAAGAAAAGTTAATAAGCGCATCCTGTTAAGCACAAATTTCGCAATGGATTTAAATTGAATTCAAGCTAATTATGACAACGTTGGCATAAAACGGGCAACTTCGATGATAAAAGTGGTTTAACATGCAGAAACGTGGACAAATGAGATAGAATTATGTACAAATGTGCGATGCAGAAAAACCAGTTGAATCTACCTTTAGATATTCAAACTCATCGAATGAGTTGGAATATCCGGGAAGTGTGGCAACCAATCACTTAAACCAAACGTGCGATAGAAGGATCATGAAGAATTTCTGCATAGCCTTTAAGATCACGAAAAAACTGAACACTAATTTAATTTATATGCTAAAACTTTTACAACCAAAAACCAATCATGAAGGGGGCATTTCTAAATGTATTCCTGCTTACATTTTCTCAATTGGAAGCGGGTAAATCTGTAACATTTAGAAGGTGGCCGGAGGCTATCCTACTTATTCAGATATGAGTATCGAGCACTAATCAAACTACTTAATTAACCTAACGTATGAACAAATTTCCTGATCCTTTAAAAGAACCTTTACCTTCTTTTACCTATGCTATTTCCTGTAAGGGACTTTATGTCCATTATGCAGTAAAACGAACCTAGTTTAATTCTATATTCTTTAGAACCTTAATAATGGAAAAAATTATCAAATTCTATAATGTCGCTCCTGTTAAGAGTAGTTTACAAGGGGGCACGTTAAAATTTACCTTTACAATTCTGATTATGCTGGTAGTTGGTGTTGCCTTCGGTCAGCAAAGCCGGTTTGTAAGAGGAACTGTTGTTGATCAGCAAAAGCAGCCTGTCATTGGAGCAGGCGTTGCAGTAAAAGGCGGGGCTTCCCGTGCAGTAACTGATATAAATGGCGCGTTTTCGATTAACGTCCCTGCCGACGGAAGATATCTGATAGTCAGCTACCTCGGAATGACTACCCAGGAAGTCGATATCAGCGGCAAAAATACCGTGACCGTAACTATGAAAGACGATGTTGCGCAATTAGAGCAAGTTGTAGTAGTTGGTTACGGACAACAGAAAAAACAAAGTGTTGTAGGGGCGATTACACAAGCGACAAGCGAAGTGTTGGAGCGAAACGGCGGTGTAACTAGTTTGGGCGCCGCCCTAACCGGAAATTTGCCGGGTGTAATCACTACAGCAAGTACCGGGATGCCAGGGGAGGAAGATCCGCAGATCCTTATTCGTGGCCGCAGTACCTGGAACAATGCCAGTCCGCTTATTTTGGTAGATGGTGTAGAGCGTTCGATGAATAATATCGATATACAGTCTGTAGAATCAGTCTCAGTTTTGAAAGATGCCTCTGCTACTGCTGTTTTCGGTGTTAAAGGCGCTAACGGAGTAATCCTTATCACTACAAAACGCGGCAAGTCTGGTAAAGCCCAGATCAGAGCCTCTGTTAATACCGTAATGAAGGCCCCTTCCAAGCTACCCGGCAAGCTGGATTCGTATGATATGTTTAAAACTCGTAATCAAACTATTGAGTATGAGCTGGGTTTGGCTCCGGGAGCCTGGTCATCTTATATGCCCGAAGACCTAATGATGAAATACAGGGCTCCTGCTAATTTAGAAGAAGCCGAGCGTTATCCAAATGTTGACTGGGTAGACGTCTTGTTTAAAGATAATGCAATGTCTTACAATGCAAACGTTAACATTAGCGGCGGAACTCCTTTTGTAAAGTATTTCTCTTCTGTCGATTATCTTGATGAAGGAGATCTCTTTAAACGATTCGAAAACAATCGGGGATATGATGGTGGTTACGGTTTTAAAAGAATGAATGTTCGGAGCAATCTCGACTTTCAACTTACGCCAAGTACTGTTTTTAAGACAAATATAGCAGGTTCCAGAGGGACGACAGCAAGACCATGGATTGGTGTAAATCCCTATAACACCTGGACTGCAGCTTATTCTGCGGCTCCAAACTTGTTTCTTCCTAAGTATTCAGACGGCATGTGGGGTTATTATGCACCTAACGAACAGCAAGGCCTTAACTCTGCTCGGATATTGTCTACCAGTGGTATCCAAAATGTCACCACTTCAAGAATCACAACCGACTTTACCCTCGATCAAAATCTAGAAGCAATTCTGAAAGGCCTTTCCGCCAAAGGCACTATTTCTATCGATAATACTTTCATCGAAAATGCCCGTGGTATAAATGATACCAATAACGGTACCCTTAGTAGATATATAAACCCGGAAACAGGAGTTGTCACCTATTCGCAAACTAAGGATGCAGCTACCGAGCTCGAATGGAGGGAAAGTGTACGTTGGGCGCCTGCCGCTGGTAACGTAGACGACAATGCTACCTATCGACGTATGTTTTCACAGCTTCAGTTGAATTACGGAACGCAGATTGCCAGGAATCATAACCTTACGGCAATGGCACTTTGGAGCCGTGATCAATCTGCTTCCGGAAGTATTGTGCCAATTTACCGTGAAGACTGGGTATTCCGTACTACATATAATTTTAAAGGGAAGTATAGCGCTGAATATAACGGAGCCTATAACGGTTCCGAAAAATTCGGTCCCGATTACCGCTTCGAGTTCTTTTCTTCTGGCGGACTTGGCTGGATGCTGTCTGAAGAAAACTTTATGAAGTCGATCACATTCATAAACATGCTGAAATTAAGAGGATCGTACGGGGAGATTGGTGACGACGGTGGATCTCCAAGATTTGCCTACCAGGATCAATGGGCCTTTGGGGGCAGAACGCCATTAGGAATTACCGGCGAATCCGCCGAACAAAGTCCCTACAATTGGTACAGACAACCCGGCGTAGGAAACCCAAATATTCGCTGGGAAAAAGTATCTAAAAAGAATATAGCGCTCGATTTCGGAATATTTCGGGGTATGATCTCAGGAAGTATCGACTTTTTTCAGGATGATAGGAGCGACATTATCACCACAAACCGAGCTGTGCCCTCATATTATGGAGCTACACCTCCTCCTGCTAATGTGGGTAAGGTGCGTTCAAGAGGCTATGAATTTGACCTTCGCTTTAACAGGAAAATGAGTAATAACCTCCGTTTATGGTCGAACATCAACTTTACCCGTGCAATGAATAGAGTTATTCAGGCCGACGTTGCCGAACTATTGCCACTTTATTCAAAGCCTCTTGAAAAACAGATCGGTCAGGGATATTCTTATGTCAGTCAGGGATATTACAACACCTGGGATGAGCTTTTTGCCAGCACGCAGCATAACGCGAACGATAACCAGAAGCTTCCCGGTAATTTCCATATTGTCGATTACAACGGAGATGGGGTTATCGACGCGAATGATAATATTCCTTACGGTTTCTCAGGTGCGCCTGAAAACACCTATAACGCCACTCTGGGATTCGACTTTAAACGTTTTAGTGTCTTTGCTCAGTTTTACGGTGTAAATAATGTTACACGCCAGGTAGTATTAGGCTCTTTCGCAGGGAAAAATACTGTCGCTTACGAGGAAGGTTCTTACTGGGCTAAGGATAATACCAATCCGGACGGTCCGATGCCTCGCTGGGAATCTACACCAACCGGCTTCTACACAGCCGACAGGTATATGTATGATGCTTCATACATCCGTCTTAAAAATGCTGAGATCGCTTACACCTTCAACCAAAGCTGGGTTAAAAAAGCAGGGATGTCGAGCGTGAGAGTATTCTTAAACGGGAATAATCTTCATGTGTGGACAAAAATGCCGGATGACCGTGAAGCTAATTATCAGGGAGCAGGTGGCCAGGGATGGGCTTCTCAGGGAGCTTACCCTACAGTTAAACGTTATAACCTGGGTGCTAACATCACCTTCTAATTATGATTGTAATGAAAAGACATATAAAAACCGTATTGTTCATAGGGATAGTATCTTCTATGGTCGGAGGAGTTTCCTGTAAAAAGTACTTGGACAAGGCTCCTGAATCAATTGTATCAGAAGAAACAGCCTTCAAAGATTTCCGCAACTTCCAGGGATTTACTGAAGAATTGTATAACTGTATTCCCGATTTCACGAATCGTTATTGGACGAACAGCTGGAACTGGGGAGACGACGAAATTCAATCAACCGTACAAAATTTTCACATCGTTAACAAAATAGATAACGGAGATTTTTGGGGTTGGCAACGAGAATTCGATGGCTGGGGTGCGGGATTTATGGATAACGCAGGTGCCAATACTAACAACGATAGATTCACCAAAGGCTTATGGCCATTAGCCTGGTATGCCATCCGCAAATCTAACCTGGGTTTGCAAAATATGGACAAGCTGGTAAATGCTACAGACGAAGAGCGCAATTTGATTAAGGGACAGCTCCTGTTTTTTAGAGGATGGTCTCATTTCATGCTGATGCAATATTTCGGCGGTCTGCCTTACATTGACCAGGTTCTTCCTTCTGACGAACCACTTAAGTTGCCACGATTAAGTTATCAGGAATGTGCTGAGAAGGCTGCCAAGGACTTCAGAGACGCTGCTGATCTTTTACCCATTAACTGGGACGAAACGCAGGCCGGCAGGACAACCCTCGGTAAAAATCAATTGCGCATAAACAAAATTATGGCGCTCGGATACCTTGGCAAGAATTATCTGTGGGCGGCCAGTCCATTAATGAATTATGAATCAACAAAAAATAAGACATATAACGTTGAGTTAAGCAAAAAAGCGGCAGCTGCTTTTGCAGAGCTACTGCAACTGACTGAGAGTGGAGCAGCTCCTCATAAGCTGTTACCATTCGCGCAGTATAGCAGAAACTTCTATACAACTGGTCAGAATTTTATGATCCCTGGAGGTACAGAAGCTATTTTTTCGGGACCATACTGGGGTGCACACGGTTCTACTTACGGAACTGCGAAGCAGTACACCACGCTAATAGCAGGTGCAGAATCACTTGTGTTTGCTCCGACATCCAATTACGTTAATAATTACGGCATGCAGAACGGATTACCTATAGCAAATTCTGCACAGGCAGATGCTGCATCCGGCTACGATCCTCAGTTTCCATGGCGTAACCGTGATCCGAGATTCTACAATGATATCGGTTTTGACGGCGTAAAAGTAATTCAAGGTGCCCTGGCTGCTAATATGGAGCCGCATCGCTATGCTAATCTCTTTACGGGTGGAAGCTACCGCGATGATCGTTCTGGCAGCCGTACAGGTTACATCCTCTACAAATTTATTCCCCGTACTGCAAACGGATATGATCAGGGCTGGAATTACGGTCAAAATCTTAATATAAAAGTACCATACATGCGTTTGGCCGATATCTATTTAATGTATGCTGAAGCAGTTACAGCTGGTTATAACTCTCCTGTTGCAACAGCGCCTGGATTTAGCAAAACTGCGGTAGATGCAATTAACGTAATACGCGATAGGGCGGGAGTTGCACAGGTTGCTGCAAAGTTTCTGGTTTCTGCTGATGAATTTATGAAGGAAGTTAGACGTGAACGTGCAGTTGAACTTGCTTTCGAAGGACACCGATTCAATGACCTTCGTCGCTGGTATCTCTTAGCTGAGGTTCCTTACACGTTGAAGACTGCAGCTGAGTTTGATAGAGCTGCGCCTCTCGATCCTACAAAGGATCCAAAAACTAACAAAGTGGCGAACTTCCGTGAGCGTGTGATCCTGCAAAGGCCGTTTTCAGAAAAGCATTACTGGCTGCCATTTAAAAGAGCCGATGTTAATATGTATCCGGAGTTTAAGCAAAACCCAGGATGGTAATTTTGGGAATTTTTTTAGATCAGATAAAAAAGACAAAATGAAATATTCAAGAATAGCAATGGCTCTGTGCTTTTTACTCACGCTGATTATTAGTGTGGCAAAAGGTCAGGATGCCGTTAAAATAACTGTAAAAGCTGTTGTTCGAGGGGCAAACGGCGAACCTCTAAGAGGAGCAGTAGTAAGTAACGAAACGATTAAGATCAATACCACGACAGACAGTCGTGGTATGTTTACGGTTGAAATTCCTACCGAATCAGTACTTACTATAACTGCATCTGGTTATAAACCCTCACTTGTTGTGGCAACCGCAGAACTGGAAAAAGTCGATTTGACTAAAGACATTCGTTCGGTGCCGGTTGCTTTCAAATCAGTAGATGAAACAGACCTCCCTGCAGGTGTTTCTAATGTCAACGTATCACAGCTGTTTGAAAAGAATTTCTTTACATATGGTTTAGATGGTATGGAAGCCCTTGCGCCTGGATTCAATGGAAATAATCTTTGGGGGATGAATTCCTCTTTGGTGTTGATTGACGGTGTTCCCCGGGATATTACCAGTATTACGCCAAATGAGATCGATCAGATCACATTCCTGAAAAGTGCTTCTGCCGTTGCTCTTTATGGAAGCCGGGGTGCTAAAGGTGTAATTATGGTAACCACTAAAAGAGGGACTGAATCTGATCAGAAGATCAACGTACGTTCTAATGCTGGCCTTAATGTGCCGAAAAGGTTTCCTCAATATCTTGGTTCTTCTGAGTATATGACTCTGTATAATGAGGCCCGGGTCAATGATGGATTAGGCGTTTTGTACTCCGACGAGACAATATATAACCATTCGGGAATTAACCCATATCGCTACCCAAGTGTTGATTATTATTCCTCAGATTACATCAAAAATAGCTTCGGCCGTTATGATGCGGTAACTGAGATCTACGGAGGAAATGAACGGGCTCGTTACTATACAAATCTTGGATTTAACTCCAATGGTTCCCTGTTGAATTTTGGAGAGGCTCGGGATAATAATACCACAAAGCGCTTCAATGTCCGTGGAAACGTGGATATGAAGCTAACGAAAATACTTAAAGCGCGTATGGATGCCAGTGCTATATTTTCAAACGGTGGTGGTGTAAATACTGATTATTGGGCGGGTGCAGCAACATTACGACCTAACCGCTTTACCCCGCTTATTCCAATAAGTTTGTTGGAAGAAAGCGATCAGGCAGGCTGGGCGACAGTTAATGCTGCTAATATCATTGATGGTAAATATGTGCTGGGGGGGACCTCCTTGGATCAGACAAATCCATTTGCGGCAATTTATGCTGGTGGTAATAACAACTTTGTTCAGCGCGAATTCCAATTTACCACTGGAGTTGATGCTGACTTAACTGGCGTCTTAAAAGGCCTTTCCTTTAGTACAAGCATGGGCGTAGATTATTGGAACAGATATAACCAGGGTTACAGAAACGGCTATGCTACTTATCAGCCTTCATGGACCAGCTATGCAGGTACAGATATGCTTGCCGGCTTGCAGATGTTCGGACAAGATACCAAAACCGGGAATGAGGTTATAGCTGATAGCTGGTATCGTCAAACTATTTCACTATCAAGTCAGCTCAACTATAATACCGTGTTTAATAATAAGCATAGCATTTCGGCTATCTTAATGGGCGCTGCTTATCGTCAGTCATTGTCTGAAACTTATCAACCAACCACAAACTCAAACCTTGGCTTGCAATTGGGCTATAATTTTAGCAGGAAGTATTATGCTGAGCTAACAGGTGCGTTTGTACGATCACCAAAGCTTGCTCCAGGTAATCGCACTGCGTTCTCGCCCGCAGCTTCTATAGGCTGGAGAATAAGCGAGGAACCTTTCCTGAAGGATGTTTCTTTTCTTGATAACCTAAAGTTGACAGCTTCAGCGGGAATATTGAATACTGATCTTGACATTAATGATTATTTCTTGTACGAAAGTATTTACACTGGCACAGGAGGTAACTGGTATGGCTGGAACGACGGTGCTGGAACTCAGTCAACCGACTCTCGTCGTGGTAGTAATCCAGATCTGAAAATGGCGAGAAGGGAAGAACTTAGTTTCGGGATTGAGGGAGCTATGTTTAAAAACCAGCTAAACTTCGGCGCAAATTTCTTCCGCAATAATCTGACCGGTAATATCGTGCAAAGTAATGTGCTCTTCCCGAATTACTTCACTCAGGGATTCCCTAACTCTTCATTCATTCCCTACGTAAACTATAATAACGATCAGCGTACAGGGGGAGATTTTCACCTGAACTTCAATAAACGACTTGGAGCGGTGGACTGGACTGTGGGTACAGCAGCGACCTATTATACTACAAAAGCTACCAAACGTGCAGAAAATTTCGAAGATTCATATCAGAACCGCCAGGGCAAACCACTTGACGCTATCTGGGGCCTTCAAAGCGATGGATTCTATATGGATGCCAGCGAAGTTGCCGCTGCGGATGGTGTAAATGAAGCTAAACCTGCATTTGGTCAAATTGCACCTGGCGATATTAAGTATGTTGACCAGAACGGTGATAAAGTAATTAATGATCGTGATCAAATATATCTTGGTCGTGGCGGCTGGTTTGGTGCACCTTTAACACTGGGCTTAAATCTTTCTGCCACATGGAAAAATTTAACTCTGTTTGCCCTGACAACCGGCCGTTTAGGAGGATCAGCAGTTAAAAGTGACAATTATTTCTGGGTTAACGGCGAGGATAAGTATTCGGCCGTAGTTAGAAACCGTTGGACAGACGCAACTAAAAATACCGCTACCTTTCCAAGGCTTACTACTTTGGGTGGAGACAATAACTTTAGAACTTCCGACTTCTGGATGTACAGCACTGACAGGTTCGATCTGTCTAAACTGCAGATCTCTTACAAAATTTCAAATAAGGTGCTCAGGAGTAAGTTTGTCAAAGAAATGGGTGTTTATGCTGCGGGCTTCAACCTGCTAACGGTGGCCAAAGAAAAGGAGATATTAGAAATGAACCTTGGAGGCTCTCCTCAAACCAGAATGTACAATTTCGGCGTGAAAGCCCTGTTTTAACTGATTATAATATTGAACAACATGAAGAAAATTTCATTATTACTTGCAGGAGTCCTTTTTACTCTGGTGGGCTGTGAAAAATTCACTGAGCCTGCTCTTCAGAATAACGGGGATTTCGAAAATATATACAACGAGCCAAGTCTCGCACACGGGATTCTGCTTAACGGATATACCCGTCTTCCAACTAATGGTTGGTCATTTAATGACGTTGCCACAGATGATGCTGTTAGTAACGATGCTGCGAACAACTTCAGGAGGATTGCTACCGGACAGTGGTCATCTGCATTTAATCCCCTCGACCAGTGGACAAACACCAGGTCTGGTATTCAGTACCTGAATATCTTCCTGGCCGAAGCCGACAAAGTTACCTGGGATTCGAAAGATCCGATGATCAACGACATGTTTAGAGATCGCTTGAAAGGCGAAGCCTACGGCCTCAGAGCATATCTTATGTTTCATATGCTGCAGGCGCATGCGGGCTTCTCAAACGGAGTACTATACGGCTTTCCTTTAGTGCTTGAACCTGAAACACCAGCTTCAGATTTCAACAAACCCAGAGCTACGTTTGATGCGTGTATGCAGCAGATTTATAGTGACTTGACTGAGGCAGAGGCGCTTCTTCCACTTGATTATAACGATATCGCATCGACCTCAATGATTCCTGCCAAGTACAGCGGGGTTAGGGTGGAAAACTATAATAGAGTTTTTGGCAGATTGTTTAAGCAGCGTATGACAGGCCGCATCGCTAAGGCAATTAGGGCAAAGGCAGCTCTATTAGCTGCAAGCCCTGCTTTTAGTGCTGGTAGCACTACCACAACCTGGGCCGATGCAGCGAATCGTGCTGCAGAAGTTTTACAGCTAAACGGATGGCTTACTAACCTCGATGCAAACGGTGTTACCTGGTACGATAACAGAACCGAGATCGATGCCCTGGCTTCTGGAGCAACTCCCAAAGAGGTTCTTTGGAGAACTAACATTGGGTCGAGTAGTGATCTTGAAGCAGCCAACTACCCGCCAACATTATTCGGCCAGGGACGCTTGAATCCTACGCAGAATCTCGTTGATGCTTTTCCTATGGCAAATGGTTATCCGATTACAAACACCACTTCTAGCGGCTATAATCCGGCTACTCCATATGTCAGTCGGGATCCTCGTTTAGCTAAGTATATCATATACAATGGAAATACCGCAGGTCCAACAAATGCCGCCATCAATACAGCGGCAGATGGTACAACTAATGATGCTCTTAATAAGATCGCGACTTCTACCAGAACCGGATATTATATGCGTAAGTTGCTGAGACATGACGTAAGTCGCAACTCGGCATCAATTAACAACCAAAAGCACTACAGGCCACATATTCGCTACACAGAACTATTTCTGATTTATGCAGAAGCAGCAAACGAAGCCTGGGGACCATTAGGAAATGGCGGTAACCCATATTCTGCTTACGACATCATTAAAGCTCTGCGTACAAGGGCTGGTGTGGGTACAGCCAACAACCATGCTTACCTTGAATCGATAAAAAGTGATAAGGATGCAATGCGGACATTAATCAGAAATGAAAGAAGGATTGAACTTGCTTTTGAAGGTTTTCGTTTTTGGGATTTGCGCAGATGGAATGAAGATTTGAAAGAGACCGCTAAAGGCGTTCGTATCCTGCAAAACAGTCCTCAGGTAATAGACGTGGAGCCAAGGAGTTTTCAGGATTATATGAGATTCGGACCAATCCCTTATAGCGAGATTTTAAAATTTAACGCTTTACAGCAAAACACAGGATGGTAAAATGGGAACAGGCCTGCGGGCCTGTCACCCGATTAAAATTTAATCAAGCCATCGGCGCAATGTGCACAACACTTAAAGTTGCCGCTGGTTAAAACAAATTATTGTGATGAAAAGACTACTTAATATTTCACTGGTGCTGATAGCAGCACTTAGTTCTTGTAAAAATGCTGAGTGGGAGTTTCCTGACTATGGAATGCAGTCAGTATACTTCGCATATCAGGGCCCCATCCGAACGCTGACCTTAGGCGAGGATATTTTCGACACTTCATTAGACAATCAGCATAAAGTGAAGATTATGGCAACTACTGGTGGCGTTTACTTAAATAAGGAGGACATAACTATTAGCGTAGCGGTAGATAATGCATTAACACAGGGACTACGATTTCCTTCGCCATATAGTGGCAATGTTATGCCAATGCCTGCCAGTTATTATACTCTGGCATCAGACAAGATTGTTATTCCTAAGGGCCAGTTAATTGGAGGAGTTGAAGTTCAGCTTACCGATGCCTTCTTTGCTGATCCATTGTCTATAAATACAACCTACGTCATCCCTTTAAAAATGACTGGCGTTACCAATGCTGATTCTATGTTAGCAAACAAAAAGCACATTCTTTATGCCGTAAAATATATAAATCCATGGCATGGCTTCTATCTGCGCAGAGGCAAGGATATATTGGTTGGCAAAGGTGGAAATACATCATTGAACGAAACCATAGTTCGGCATATGCAGTATGTCGAGAAAGACGAAGTGAAGAAGTTAAATACGCGTTCGCTAAATCAGGTTGAGCTTCCTGTGACGTTCAAGGGTGCGGGGGGCACGAATATAAATCGAACGTTGCTTCTGACTTTTGATAACAGTGATAACTGTACAGTGTCTGCTGCAGACGCCAGTTTCGTCGCAAGCGGCAATGGTAAGTTCGTGAAAAGAGGCGAGAAAAATAGCTGGGGTAACAAAGATCGGGATGCTCTTTATCTGAATTATCAGGTAGAATTAACAGACAGGAACGTTACTTCGACTGATACCCTCGTTCTTCGCGATCGTGGTGTTAAAGCCGAAACATTCACACCAATAGCTAACTAATTGTCAACCTTAGATTATAAGAATATGAAATTCTTTAACAACATAGCATTAGGCCTTGTCGTGTCAGTGGGATTGGCCTCCTGCGAAAAATATAAGGCTCTTGAGTATCATGTAGAAAAGCCGGTAACCTTCGCGGAGCAAGAGCAAATAAATGCTTACCAGCCATTAAAATCTTATGTGGATAGAACAGCAAATCCCAACTTTAAACTTGGTGCAGCGCTTTCCTTGTCGCAGTATGTTCAAAAGGGTGTGATGTACAGGCTTGTAAATAGCAATTTCGACGAGATTGTTATGGGATATGACATGAAGCATGGAGCCGTGGTTCAGGCAAACGGAACTCTGAACCTAAACAATGTGAAAACCTTGTTAGAAACCGCCTCGAGTGCTGGTATGTCGGTGTATGGCCACACGTTAATGTGGCACGCCAACCAAAATGCAACTTATCTGAAAGGACTTATCGCTCCTTTAGTTGTAACTCCGCCTGCTTTTAACAATTTGCTGAATCTTTCCGCATTACAAAATTCTACTCTTACAGGTTGGGTTCAAGCAAACGCTGGTGCTGGAATTTCAGTGGTTAATGAAGGCATGTTGACTAACACAAAAGCCATCAAAATGATTTCAGGAGCTAACTCTTCTTCTCCTGAAGCCCTGAAATTAATTAGCCCAGGCATCACAGTTGAGCCGGGAAAAAATTATCAGGTTATAATGTATATAAAGTCAAATGTTCCTGGCGAAGGACGAATCAGTTTTGAAGGCTTAGGTGATAATTTACCGAAGTCGGACTGGACCGGTTCCGGAATCAAAGAAACCTTTGCAACAGATATCTCATGGAAGAAGGTAAGCGTACTTGCAAAAGGTACAGTTGGAAATTCACTAAAACTTCATTTCGACTTGGGTTATAAACCTAATGTAACGTATTATATTGATGTAAATACCCTCCACGTGCACGACCCTGCAGGTACTGCTCCTGTAGTTAATATTATCGCCAATGGCGACTTTGAAGCTGGAACGGGCTGGGGTGGGTGGGGTGGATCCTCTACAAGGGGAGTTACTGCAGCAGGATTGGGTTATGGAAGCAATTCAAAAGCGTTCTTTGTAACAAACCCTAAAAAAGAATCGGGATTTTGGGTTGTACAAACCTCGTATTCATTCGGTCAAAATCTGATTGCTGGCGATAGCTATGAGCTGAGTTTTATGGTTAAAGGTACTGCGCCGGGTGTGATAAAGCCTGAATTGCAAAGTGTTACTGGTACTCCGACACGGTATAATTCAAATGGCTTTGGTGACGTAAATGTAACAACTGATTGGCAAAAAGTGACGATGACAACTACAGTTACCGGTACTGATGCAGCTTTTAGGGACCGTTTAACTGTTAGTTATGGAGACTATGTGGGCACAGTTTACATAGACGATGTTGTGCTGAAAAATACCAAGGCAGTTGGTGGTACTTCTTTTGAGGTGCCTAAGACGGCTGCCGAGAAAGAAGCACTTCTCACAAATGCTCTTGATACCTGGATTAAAGGAATGCTTGAGGTTTCAAAGCAGTATGTTAAAGCATGGGATGTCGTAAATGAGCCAATGGATGACGCAAGGCCAGCCGAGTTAAAAACCGGGGTAGGCAGAACTGGTATTCCTGCAGACCACTTCTTCTGGCAGGATTATTTGGGTAAAGATTATGCTTTGAAAGCCTTTCAAATGGCTAGACAATATGGTAATTCTACAGATATCCATTTCATCAACGATTATAATCTTGAATACGATCTGAATAAATGCAGAGGCCTGATAGCCTATGTCGCTTATTTGGAAGGTAAAGGAGCGAAGATTGACGGTATAGGGACCCAGATGCATATTGACGCTACAGCTGATAGAGCAAAAATCGATGAGATGTTTAAGCTCCTCGCGGCAACTGGCAAACTTATTAAGGTGTCTGAACTGGATATGGGCCTGGGTGGTAATACAAAAACGCCACAAGCTACTGCGGAACAATATGCAGCACAGGCAGAAATGTACAAGTATGTGGTAAAGAAATACTTTGAACTCATTCCTGCGGCACAGCGTTACGGTATAACTATCTGGAGCCCGCTCGATAGTCCAGCAAGTTCGAGCTGGAGGGCCGGTGAGCCTATCGGTTTGTGGACAGAAGGCTATGTGCGTAAACCGGCATATACTGGTGTTGCAGATGGACTGTCCGGAAAATAGCCAGTCGTTATAGTAGACCCGAAGTAAACCTCTGAAATCGACAAAAAGAGGGCGTCTCAAAAAAGGCGTCCTCTTTTTTATGTTATAATTTCGGTATCTTTTGTTGTTATTTCTTAATCTGGCCTCGTGAGAATATTTTAACCAAAGCGGAGCTCATCTGTTCTTTTGCCGCCAAATGGAGGCAACTTGGTTAATGAAATGGGCGATATTGTTAACTTTCACTACAAATGGCTAGTCGGTCTTGAGTTTGCCTTAGGCTCGCTTTGTTACCACTTTGAACTTCTTTGAGTTCATACGAATAGCTCAATTAATATGCATTTCTATTAAGGATATATCCCCCACGACTGCTATGTGAAAAT
>CBFGOI010000059.1:0-28917 GCA_965650335.1 uncultured Pedobacter sp.
AGGTACTTTCACCATTAACCGCCGTTATTTGGGCAGCTTTTTTCAACTTCGTTGCCTACTTTATTTTTCCTCTTCACGTTGCAGATACGATTGCTAAAACTGTAGATGCCACCGCAATCAGTTTAACGGTGGTTGGGGCCGGACTAACAGCAGCAATCGCCTGGAACCTGCTTACCTGGTGGCTCGGTATTCCATCCAGTTCATCACACACGCTCATTGGAGGCTTCGCCGGAGCAGCGGTTGCACATGCAGGTTTTGACGTAGTACGATATTCGAAGATAATGCCCACGGTCTATTTCATCGTACTCGCGCCACTGGTCGGGATGATCATGTCGTATATGATTTCCATCATAACCATGCATCTGTGTAAGCGGGCAAACCCGGCAAAGGTCGATAAAATCTTCAGACGCTTACAGTTAGTCTCTGCCGCTGCATATAGCTTGGGGCACGGTGGTAACGACGCTCAAAAAGTAATGGGAATTATCGGGGCAGCTTTAATTGCCTCCAATGTAATCCCCGGAATGGATCAGTTGCCTATGTGGGTTCCACTTAGCTGCCACGCAGCAATCTCTTTAGGAACGATGTTCGGTGGCTGGAAAATTGTAAAAACAATGGGCCAGAAAGTAACAAAACTCTCACCGTTTGAAGGATTTTCTGCAGAGAGCGCCGGAGCTTTAACCTTATTCGGAACTGCCGCCTTAGGTATTCCTGTTTCGACTACTCATACCATTACAGGTTCAATTATGGGTGCAGGTATCACCAAGAGAATCTCTGCCGTGAGATGGGGCGTTACTATCAACATCATTTGGGCATGGGTATTAACAATACCGGTTTCAGGCATACTGGCCGCCTTAGTTTATTATCTTTTCAGTTCTTTTTAACAGGATATAAAAATTTTAGAAACGGGGCTGCATCTTTTATAGCAAAAGCAGCCCCGTTTTTGCTCTTGTAGCAACTGCATACCCGCATTTTTACACCCAGACCTGTCCCATCCGAGCAGCCTGCCTAAAGCACCATACTCCCCTCCTTATCTTCAAGGAGGGGATAAAGGGGTGGTTCTTTTTCTCTCAAATCTCCAAATCATACCCCGCATTTTTTACTCCAGACCTGTCCCATCCGAACAGCCCGCCTAAAGCGCCAACTTCCCCTCCTTATTTTCAAGGAGGGGATAAAGGGGTGGTTCTACTCCTTCGCTTCTTTAAATTGCCCCTTGATAATTTCCAAGGTCTGTTCCGGATGCCTGAAAACCATTTCATTTTCAATTCTCAGCACGTTCAAACCCAAAGCTTTCAAATCATTGTCCCGATCATAATCAGCATTAACCTGACCGGAATTATCATGGCTACTCCCATCCAATTCAATGACTAGTTTCTCCGACGGACAATAAAAATCAACGATGAAATTCTTTATACTATGTTGCCTTCGAAACTTTCTGCCACTAAGCTGACTATCCTTTAGCAATATCCATAACACCGCTTCCGCGGAAGTCAGATTATTCCTCAATGCACGTCGCCTTTCTTTTAAATATGGAAGATTGTAGATTGATTTAGTCCTCATAGAGAATCCAATATAGCCATTTAGGTCGACAAACTGCGATAACCACCCCCTGCCCCCTCCTTGAAGATAAGGAGGGGAGTACAAGGCTGCTAAACCTGCGGCTGTCTCATTTTACGCCTTTATACCCGAACGCTAAAATCCAATCTATCAATCATGCACATACCCGATGTCATTATATTTCAACGACCAACGCAATTTAAGCAGCCTGCCCTAAAGCGCCATACTCCCCTCCTTATCTTCAAGGAGTAAATAAAGGGCTGGTTCCACAACCTACACAATTAAACCGATTTTTACACCCGCCCTGTCTTCCAGGAGCCAGTCCTAAAGCACCAAACTCCCCTCCTTATCTTCAAGGAGGGGAGTTTGGGGTGGTTCTTTTGTTGCTTAATGTCCTCTTTAATTAGATCTTAATCTCTCCACCAATTCCTCTCTCGTCACCTTAACCTGCTCACCAGTCTTCATCTCCTTTAAAGTCAGCTTACCTGTCTCCATTTCATCTTTCCCGATTAACAGCACAAAAGGAATCTGCTTATTATCGGCATAGCTCATCTGCTTTTTCAGCTTGGCAGATGAAGGATAGAGTTCTGCAGCTATTCCATTGCTGCGTAAATCCTGAAGTATCGGTAACGCAAAAGCTTCAGCTCCGGGATCAAAATTTGCAATCAAGATTCGGGTTGTTTCCTCGGTACTCTCAGGGAAAAGATTCAATTCTTCCAGCACATCATAAATTCTATCAGCACCAAAGGAAATACCTGCTCCGGTTAAATCTTTCAAGCCAAACATTCCGGTCAGGTCATCATAACGACCGCCACCACCGATGCTTCCCATCGCTACTTCGTTGGTTTTAACCTCGAAGATGGCACCGGTATAATAATTCAGACCACGGGCAAGGGTAATGTCGAGTTCGAGATGAGATCTGAGATTTGAGATTTGAGATTTGAGAAGTCCCACATAAGTAAAAATACCCTCAATTTCCTCTATTCCCTTCAGACCGGTCTCAGAACCCTTAAGAACTTCTTTAAGACTTTGGATCTTATCTTCATTACTACCCTCAAGAAGAATTACAGGTTTTAGCTTTTCAATATCATCCTGCGTAAAGCCCCGTTCAATAAGCTCCTTCGTAACACCATCGAACCCGATTTTATCCAGTTTGTCGATGGCAACGGTCATATCGACAATCAGTTCAGGCTTGCCAATGATTTCGGCTATACCGGATAAGATTTTTCTGTTATTAATTTTTATGGTAAAATCCTTCAGGCCAAGCTTGCTCAAAGCTTCGTCGTAAATCAGGATAAATTCCGATTCGTTCAAAAGACTGTCAGATCCTACCACGTCGGCATCGCATTGATAAAACTCCCGGTAACGGCCCTTTTGCGGACGATCGGCACGCCAAACGGGCTGTATCTGAAACCGTTTAAAGGGGAATGAAATCTCATGCTGGTGCATTACCACGTAACGGGCGAAGGGAACGGTCAGATCGTAACGAAGAGCCTTTTCGGAAATTATAGGCAGCAAATTTTTAGCGTTGAACTCAAAGCCTTCTGACTTCTGCTTTTTGCTTTCAGCATCTTTCCAATAATCACCCGAATTCAGGATTTTAAAAATAAGCTTATCTCCCTCATCTCCATATTTTCCGGTTAAGGTATCGAGGTTTTCCATCGTCGGAGTTTGAATTTCCTGGTAACCGAACTTCTTGAAAACAGATTTAATGGTGTCAAAAATATAATTCCGTTTCACCATTTCTGCAGGTGAAAAATCTCTTGTGCCCTTTGGAACGGTGGGTTTAATACTCGCCATGGGCGCAAAAGTACAAAATCAAAGAATAGTAAAACCCATCAGGTTTTTAAAAGAAAAATACAATGCACTTTGTCATCTCGACCCAAAGAGAGAGATTTCTTGAATACCTCAGACAAGACAGGGTGCTTTAACCACCGCCAGGGGAGGACAACATAAGGCCTATCCGGTCCCTCACAGACATTCCCATTTTAAAATGTGCATCGTTCATAGATCCCCGCCATCTGCATTCAACAACCCAACATCCTCCACATTCATAAATTTTGATAAATTTGGAGCTTTAAAACCTAAATGAGCAAAATAATAGTTTTTGGAGCTTCGGGTCAGCTCGGTCAATGCCTTAAAGTTGTAGCAGAACAGCAACACATCCACGACATAAATTTCCTTCCGGAAGAGCAGGCAAACATCTTAGATATCGAAGGCCTGAGATCCATCTTCGACACCGAGTCACCGCAGTACTGCATTAATTGCGCCGCATACACCGCCGTAGATAAAGCAGAAGATGAACAGGAACTTGCAAGGAAGATTAATCGCGACGGGGCAGAGAATCTAAGTCGTTTATGTGCGGAATACAACACCACACTTATCCATGTCTCTACCGATTTCGTGTTCGCAGGCAATGAGGCAAAGCTCTTAACAGAGACCGATGCCGCAGAACCTATCAACGTGTATGGCTTAACAAAATTAGAAGGAGAATATGCAATAGCCGAAACATTGGAGAAATATTATATTTTGCGTACCAGCTGGCTGTATTCCGAATTCGGAAATAACTTCGTAAAAACCATGCTTCGTTTCGGGAAAGAGAAGGACGAGATGCGGATCATAGCAGATCAGATCGGAACGCCAACTTACGCCATCGACCTGGCATCCTGCATATTTCACATCATTCAAAATGATAGCCAACAATATGGCCTATATCATTACAGCAATGAAGGAGTAACTTCCTGGTACGATTTCGCGAAAGCCGTTTTCGATATTGCTGACCTGAAGGTAAAAGCCATCCCGATTAAAAGCTCGGAATATATAACAAAAGCCATAAGGCCTGCTTTCTCCGTAATGGAAAAATCAAAGATTAAAAACGCGTTTAAAATAGAAATACCCTATTGGAGGGATAGTTTGCTCAAGTGCATGGCACGCTTAAGCTAAGATAACTTTAAACCTATAAGGTTTCTAAAACCTTATAGGTTTTTGGAATTGCGAGATCCTGGCGAGTTCGCGGCCCGGCGTGGCTGTCATCCCGAACTTGTTTCGGGAACTAACTTAAAGAAGAGATAACAGTTTAACTCTTTTATAAAACAGTATATAAATAACATCACATGAAAGGAATAATTCTCGCCGGCGGTTCAGGAACCAGGTTACACCCTCTAACCCTGGCCACCAGTAAACAGATGATGCCGGTTTATGATAAACCCATGATCTATTACCCCTTGTCTATTTTAATGCTTGCGGGTATCAAGGAGGTTTTAATCATTTCAACCCCGCATGATCTGCCAAATTTTGAGAAGCTTTTAGGTGATGGCTCACGACTTGGCTGCAAATTCTCCTATAAAGTGCAGGAACAGCCTAATGGCCTGGCACAGGCATTTGTAATCGGAGAGGATTTTATTGGTACAGACAGCGCAGCTCTTATTTTGGGCGATAATATATTTTACGGCGATGGGCTCTCTATCCTTTTACAGGATCTTAAAGAACCCGATGGTGGTGTTGTGTTCGCGTACCCGGTTTCCGATCCGGAACGATATGGTGTGGTAGAGTTCGATAAAAACAATAAGGTACTTTCCATAGAGGAAAAACCCGTAAATCCTAAATCCAATTATGCTGTTCCCGGACTGTATTTTTACGACAACTCCGTTGTCGAGATAGCCAAGAACATTCCATTATCACCACGTGGCGAATACGAAATCACTGATGTGAACAAAGTCTATCTTGAACAGGGAAGACTTAAGGTGGGTGTACTTAGTCGTGGTACTGCCTGGTTAGATACCGGCACTTTCAATTCGCTCATGCAGGCTGGTCAGTTTGTGCAGGTTATCGAAGAGCGTCAGGGTTTAAAGATTGGGTGTATCGAAGAAATTGCCTATCGCATGGGTTTCATTACGGCAGAAGATTTAAAGGCAATTGCCGAACCACTTGTTAAAAGTGGCTACGGACAGTATTTGCTGAAGATTATCAGCCAGAATGTGGTATTGTAAATAAAATCCTTTCGAGTAAAATTGCCACATCTATAAAAAAAGATAATGTCCCCTAATCCTGAAGATATCCGCATTGCAGTCATCGGTCTGGGCTATGTCGGCCTTCCATTGGCTATCGCTTTCTCAGAAAAACATCTCGTAACGGGATACGATACCAATTCGAACCGAATCCGCGAATTGCAGAAGGGAGAAGACACTACCTTGCAGGTAAGACCAACAGAGCTTCTTAACAGCGTAATAAACTTCAGCAATAGCCCGGAAGACATTCAAGACAGCAATGTGTATATTATCACCGTTCCAACGCCAGTTGATGAATCAAAAAAGCCTGATCTGACACCTTTGCTTCAAGCATCCGCTTGTATTGGAAAACTTCTAAAAAAAGGCGATATAGTTATTTACGAATCCACCGTTTATCCTGGCTGTACCGAAGAAGATTGTGTGCCTGTTCTTGAAAAAGAAAGCGGTTTAACCTTTAATGTCGATTTCTACTGTGGCTATTCACCCGAACGTGTCAGTCCTGGCGACCCTGTACACACCCTAAAAACAATCGTTAAAGTTACCTCCGGCTCTACACCCGAAATAGCAAATTTTATAAACAGGCTTTACTCCGGCATCATAGAAGCGGGCACCTTCAAAGCCAAATCTATAAAAGTGGCCGAAGCTGCTAAAGCCATTGAAAACGCCCAAAGAGATGTAAATATTTCCTTTGTTAACGAACTGGCACTGATATTCGACCGGCTCGGTATAGATACCACCGATGTTTTGGAAGCCGCATCGACCAAATGGAACTTTTTGAAATTTAAACCCGGACTTGTAGGTGGTCACTGCATTGGTGTTGATCCCTATTATCTAGCCCACAAAGCAGAGCTTTTAGGCTATCATCCAGAAGTTATCCTGTCCGGCAGGAGGGTGAACGATAATATGTCTACGTTTATAGCCAGCAAAGTAGTAAAACTGATGCTTGCGAAGGGAACTCCGGTTAAAAATGCGAAAGTCTTAATTCTTGGAATCACATTTAAAGAAAACTGTCCGGATATTCGAAACACAAAGGTGATAGATATTTACCGCGAGCTTGAGCAGTACGGGATTGAGGTGAGTGTATTCGACCCATGGGCCAAAGCAGAGGAAGTAAAAAATGCCTTTCAATTTAATTTGGCTACCGATATTTATCGGGATAAATACCAGGCCGTTATTCTGGCAGTGTCGCACAAAGAATTTTACGACTTGGATTATGCCGCATTAAAACAAGAAAAAACCATTCTTTTTGATACCAAGTCGATCATCAACCGAAAGTGGGTGGATGCAAGATTATAAAAGTACTTGTCTAGTCATCGGATGACTAATCGATCATCGGAAAAACCCAGACAGCGTTTAGAACGCTGTCTGGGTTGTAAGGCTAGAAATACCTTTCCTCAATCACCTTCTGGTGATGTTTAACATGTCCCACGATAATAAAAAGTAAAGCGATTACGCTTAAAGGGGCATTATTTGCTACACCTTTTCGTTGTAAGTCGTCCTCTGATAATGATCTGAAAAGAAACAGATTCGCTTCTCGAACAGCTTCAAATTCTTCAATCATATCATTGAAATCGCGATTGCCGAAATGGGCATTCGTCACATAATGATTTTCATCAAAACCTGCTAATCCGGTCGAATCGTTTCTGGCGAATCTGAGCAAACGATAGGCCATTATTCGCTCCGTATCTATTACGTGTCCCAGCAATTCTTTGATAGTCCATTTGCCCTCCGCATAGGTAAAATCAATTTTATCATGAGGAATAGATCTCAGATATTGAGAAAAGCTCAGCAATTGATCTGATAATTCCGAAAGAACATCATCGCCTACGGTATCAATGTATTTCTGGTAAAACGAATTATATTCTTCTGGTTGTGGTCTCTTCATAGTTGTTGCTGCTTTTTAAAATTATCCTGATAACCGTTTCTTTTCCAGGCTCGGAATCTTTTACAAAAATTTGGCCTTTATGATAATTATCAATAATTCGTTTGCTTAGTGAAAGGCCTAACCCCCAGCCTCTTTTCCTGGTAGTGTATCCCGGCTGAAAAATTGTTTCAAATTTAAGTCGGGGGATTCCTTTACCAGTGTCGATCACATCAATAAAAACCTGCTCTTTGGCCAGGTTCTCTGTAACACATACTTCTATTCTTCCTGCGCCCTGAATAGCATTGGCCGAGTTTTTCAATAAATTTTCGAGCACCCAATCAAACAGGGGAATATTCATTAATGCTTCAACGCTATCGTCCCCGGTTACGGCAAACGTAATTTTGTCACTCGCTCTTTTCTTAAAATAATTTACATATTCTTCTACCACCTGGTAAACATTATGACTTTCTAAGATAGGTTTTGATCCAATTTTAGAGAATCTATCTGCTACCATTTCCAATCGTTTCACGTCATTTTCCATTTCCAGTACCAGTGGATCGTTTTCCGCATTAAACTTGGCTTTAATCAATTCTATCCAGGCCATAAGCGCAGATATGGGTGTGCCTAACTGATGAGCTGTTTCTTTAGCCATACCTACCCAAACAAGGTTTTGCTCAGACCGGCGGGAGGAGCTGAAAACCATATAAGCGATTAAAAGAAAAATTCCTATAACGCTTAGTTGTATGGACGGAAAGACTCGTAACTGCATCAGCAATTGAGAATCTTTATAATAAACCAACCATTTTTCACCATTTGCCAGTATCAGCTCTATAGGAGTGTGCTGAGCCTTCATCTCTTTTAACTGATTTTTAAAATAAGCCGGAGCGTAGGCTCTGGTGGTATCCATTTCAAAAAAGGTTTTGGTGGTGTCTAATCCGCGGTAGTATAAAATACTGTCTTTTATATTGGTAACTATCGCAGGGACTTCTAAACTGTCTCTTATAGAGTAAATAAATGTGATATAGTCATCATTAATATCAGATATTTCAATTATTTTCTGTTGACTCAAAGCCCACACTTCTGCCCGTGTGCGTTCAGCAACAGCGATGTTTTTAACCAAATAATTGCTGTACCATAAAGAAGTGCCGGCAATAATTATCGCAAAGGCAAGTAAAAGGAATTTCCAGCGTCGTTTCTGTTCGTAAGGATTCATTTATCGTTTAATGGCCAGGCCCATCTATTTTCATCTGCACATTCATCTCATTTTACTCATTTGTACATCCATCTCATCTGCACATTCATCCCATTCGCACATCTGCACATTATTTCATCTGCACATCTTTAACTCCCATATTATAAAACAAAAATGCCCATTTATCGGCCTGTTCCGCTATAATCTGAGAGGTCGACTTTCCGGCTCCATGTCCGGCTTTGGTATCAATTCTAATTAAAACAGGGTTATCGCCTTTATGTGTTTCCTGAAGACGGGCCGCAAATTTAAACGAGTGCGCCGGCACTACCCGGTCGTCATGATCGGCTGTGGTGATCATAGTAGCTGGATAGCTCGTCCCGGGTTTTAAAGCGTGCACAGGCGAATATTTCAAAAGATATTCAAACATCTCTTTTGAGTCTTCGGCAGTTCCGTAATCGTATGCCCATCCTGCTCCGGCGGTAAATTTGTTATAGCGAAGCATATCCAGCACGCCCACCGCAGGTAAAGCCACCTTAAATAAATCCGGACGCTGAGTCATAGCAGCACCAACTAAAAGTCCGCCGTTTGAACCGCCCGCAATTGCCAGATACTTGTTCGAAGTATAGTTATTGCTGATCAGGTATTCCGCTGCCGCGATGAAATCATCAAATACATTTTGTTTCTGCATCTTCGTTCCGGCAATATGCCATTTCTCACCGTACTCACCACCGCCACGAAGATTCGGAACTGCGTATATTCCTCCCTGTTGAAGGAAAATAATATTCGAAGTACTGAAAGCAGGCGTCAGACTCACACTGAATCCTCCATATCCATATAAAAGAGTTGGGTTTTTACCATCCATTAGTAAGCCCTTCTTATGGGTTATTATCATTGGAATTTTAGTTCCATCCTTTGAAGAATAGAACACCTGCTTTGATTCAAACTGTGATGGATCAAACTGAACACCAGACTTTTTATACAAGTCTGAGTTCCCCGAGGTAATATCATATTTAAAAATCGTAACCGGAAACACATAGGAAGTAAAGCTGTAATACAATTCCTTCTCTTCTTTTTTGCTTCCAAAACCTGATGCCGTACCAACTCCCGGGAGTGAAATCGTTCGTTCAAGTTCCCCCTTCATATTGTACTGCTTAACCAATGAAGTGGCATCTTTGAGATAATTTGCAAAGATTTTTCCGCCACCGGTGCTTACATTTAATACATTCTCAGTTTCTTTAATTAAATCTTTCCAGTTTCCAGGCGCCGCGGTAGATGCATCAACGGTTACAATCTTGTTATTAGGTGCATTAAGATTGGTAAAAATAAACAGCTTGGTACCTTCATTGTCGATCACGTAACTTTCCGAATCGAAATTATTCACAATCGTAACGATCGGCCCGTTTGTACTTAGATCCTGGATATACAATTCGTTTCCGGTAGTAGAATTAGCAGCGGTTATGGATAGATATTTTTCATCCTCTGTTAATGAGGCTCCAATATATCGGCGTGGCATAGCTTCTCCGCCGAAAATAAGCTTATCGTCGCTCTGCGAGGTGCCGAGCTTATGAAAATATAATTTATGATATTGGGTCAGGCCCGAAAGCTGACTGCCTGCTTTGGGCTTATCATAGCTGCTGTAATAAAACCCTTCGTTGCCTTTCCAGGCAAGACCTGAGAATTTGACATCAATCAAAGTATCACCTACAATGGTTTTATCAGAGGTTTTCAGAACGATCACTTTTCTCCAGTCCGATCCGCCTTCAGAAAGTTGATAAGCCGCCAAACTTCCATCTTTGGTAAATTCTATTCCTGCCAGAGAAGTGGTACCATCTTTCGAGAATTCATTCGGGTTTAAAAATACTTCCGGCTCCTGACCCTCCTTTTGGCGGTAAAGTACAGCCTGATTTTGCAGACCATCATTCTTATAAAAATAAATGTAGTCGCCTTCTTTAAACGGTGCACTGTATTTCTCGTAGTTCCAAAGTTTTTCAAGCTGCTGTTTGATCTTATCCCGGTAAGGAATTTGCGATAAATAGCCTTGTGTAACTTTATTCTGCTCTGTCACCCAGGCTTTCGTATCCTCAGCAAGGTCATTTTCTAACCATCGGTAAGGGTCTTCAATGTTTGTACCGAAGTATGTATCTACAGTTTTGTCCTTTTTAGAAACAGGATAATTCATTTTCTTATTAGTGGTTTGAACTGTTGCGGTAAAGACAAAAGCGGGTAAAAGTATGAGGATATAAAGTAATTTCATAAAATTAATCTTCCTTCAAATTACATTTAGAAACGTTGACGAATGGTACAAATTACAAAATTCCCTGAAGCTTGTGTACTTTTACACTCATGCCCACACGCGATAAAATTTACTTTGCTTCTGATTTTCATCTAGGCGTTTCTGATTATGAGCTGAGCCGGCAACGTGAAGCGACGATTGTACGCTGGTTAGACTCTATTAAAGACGATGCAGCAGAGCTGATGTTGGTTGGTGATGTGTTTGATTTCTGGTTTGAATATAAGCGGGCAGTTCCACGGGGATTTATTCGTTTCCTGGGAAAACTGGCTGAGTTATCTGATCTGGGGGTTAAAATAACGATGTTTAAGGGAAATCACGATATGTGGATGTTTGGTTATCTGACAGAGGAACTTGGGGTTGAGATTGTGTCAGATGAATTGATAATAGAACGAAACGGTAAAAAGATCTATTTGCACCATGGTGATGGCTTAGGTCCAGGCGATTCAAAATATAAGATCTTAAAGAAATTCTTCAGAAGCAGTCTTTGCCAGTGGCTGTTTGCCCGGCTGCATCCTAATTTGGGAATCGGCATTGCTTTAGACTGGTCACGAAGAAGCCGTTCATCTCAAAACCATACTGAACGCTTTATGGGAGAGCAAAACGAGTGGCTGGCTGTTTACAGCAAGGAATTGTTGCAAAAAGAACACTTCGATTACTTAATCTACGGGCACAGGCATTTACCCCTGGATATAAGACTGAATGAAAAAAGCCGTTATATTAACCTGGGAGAATGGCTGAATTTTAACTCGTACGCTGTGATGGAAAACGGGGAAGTGTCTCTTAAATATTTTGAGAACGAGCAAGGAAACGATTCTGCACTGAATACTTAACCTATTGAAATGAAAAGAAGCTTTCTTTTTACATTCCTCATTCTACTCCTGACAAATGTCAGCTTTAGTCAAACCCAACCTTACATTAAAATAATCCAAAATACTACCTTAAAAAAGGCAGATGTGTTTATCGGTAACGAATTATTCACCTCTTTACTGTATGCGGATAGTTTGAAAAAGGCAGTTCTGTATCCTGTCAATGCTCCCGGAAATATTGCGGTTACCCGTGGTTGGCCAATTACTCCAAAACCCGGCGATCAAATTGATCATCCACATCAAATAGGTGTGTGGTTTAATTACGGTGACGTAAACGGTGCTGACTATTGGAATAATTCAACCAAAATCGACACCAATGCGAAAGCTTATGGTACAATTAAACTGAACAAAATTGTTTCTACAAAGAACGGAAGAGGCAAAGCGGAATTAGTTACTCTTTCAACCTGGTACAACCCTGGCGGTAGAGCAATGCTTGAAGAAAGGTCGACATATGTTTTCAAACTTGATGGAATTAATAGAATAATCGACAGGAAAACAGAGTTAAAAGCTTTGCAGAACATCTCATTTAAAGATAACAAAGAAGGTTTGTTTGCCATCAGGGTTGCAAGAGAAATGGAATATCCTTCATCCAAAGCTGTGAAAGTATACACCCCGGAAGGGATAAAATCTGTTATCGCTAATGAAAAACTGAGTGGGAAATATGAAAGCAGTACGGGCATCACGGGCGAAGAAGTATTTGGAACCCGCTCCAAATGGCTGAAACTTTCGGGCGATATTGATAATAAGCCTGTAAGCGTAGCAATTATTGACCATCCCTCGAACATCGGCTACCCCGGATTCTGGATGGCCCGCGGATACGGACTTTTTGCCATTAATCCGCTTGGCGCAGAAGTTTATACAAACGGAAAAGAACGTCTCAATTTCAGCTTAGCAAAGGGCAGAAGCGTTGTTTTCAAACACCGTCTGGTGATTGCTAATTCGTTAGATACTTTGCAACTTGATCAATTATTCAATTCTTTTAAAAGACAGTAAAAGAGATATTTCCTAAAACTGTACTTTTGTATCCCATAACAGCACAGGCTTTTGTGTTTAAACCTGATTGCAGCGGAAACCCTCAGGGATTTTTGAGCGTCGGGGTTGTAGCGTAAAGCAGGGCTTTCGGCGAATTGAAAGCTGGCTGTTGATTTCAAAATAAAAATATGTTAGAAAAATTAGAAGATATAAAACTTCGCTGGGAAGAAGTAGAGCGTGAATTAAGCAATCCTGCTACTCTGAGCGATATGAAACGTTTTGCTACTTTGAACAAAGAGTACAAAGATTTGGGCAAAATTGTGGATGAGTATAAGATCTATAAAAATGTTGTTTCGAATATCGAGAGCAATAAGCAAATATTGGCCACCGAAAAGGATGAAGAGTTGAAGGAAATGGCAAAAATGGAGCTTGACGAACTGATTCCTCAAAAAGAAGAATTGGAAGAGAAAGTTCGGTTGATGTTAATTCCAAAGGATCCGCAGGATGCCAAAAATGCGGTTGTCGAGATTCGTGGCGGCACAGGCGGCGACGAGGCCGCTTTGTTTGCAGGCGATTTATACCGCATGTACACCCGCTATTTTGAGAAAAAAGGCTGGAAGGTTGAAGTTGTTGATGTAACTGAAGGCACTGCAGGTGGCTATAAAGAGGTAATTCTGAATGTGAGTGGTGAAGATGTTTACGGTCATATGAAATATGAATCGGGCGTCCATCGTGTGCAAAGGGTGCCCGACACCGAAACACAGGGACGAGTACATACCTCTGCAGCTTCTGTTGCGGTGCTTCCGGAAGCAGAGGAAGTGGATTTTTATTTAAATCCGGCCGACGTTGAATTACAAACCTCGCGTTCGGGTGGTGCTGGTGGTCAGAATGTAAACAAGGTTGAAACGAAAGTGCAGCTGACGCATAAACCTACCGGGATGGTGGTGGTGTGCCAGATTGAACGATCGCAGCTTGGCAACCGCATCAGGGCTATGGAGATGCTTCGCAGCAAGTTATATGACCTGGAATTGCAGAAACATGTGGGCGATATTGCTGCAAAGCGCAAGACAATGGTTTCTACGGGCGACAGATCGGCAAAGATCAGAACATACAATTATCCGCAGGGCCGTGTTACAGAACATCGCATCGGCTTAACTTTATACAACCTTACAGCGGTTATGGATGGCGAAATTCAAGAGATAATTGACGCATTACAGTTTGCTGAAAACGCTGAAAAGATGAAAGAAGGCTCAAATGCCTGAGTTTTTTAATTTTTAAACAACAGGCCTGCAAATAGTTAGCGCATATATTTGATTAATGAATAAATAAAACACTTTTTTTATTGACAAATAAACAAAAGACGCTATATTTGCAGTCCCAAAAGGGATGGTTTGGTAGTTCAGCTGGTTAGAATACATGCCTGTCACGCATGGGGTCGCGGGTTCGAGTCCCGTCCAGACCGCAAAAAGCTCGGAGAGATCCGGGCTTTTTTGGTTTTAAGCCGATTTGGTAATGTTATCCGCCGCGCCGCCATTTTTTGAAGTTCTCGATTTAATGGTTTGGCAGTTCAGTTGGTTAGAATACATGCCCGGCCCACGTTGGGTGTCACGCCTGGGGTCGCGGACTTGCGCAGCCCGGTTCGAGTCCCGTCCAGACTGAAAAGCCAGAAGCACTGATTTTCAGTGCTTCTGGCTTGCATTAATGTAAGTGATTCACCACACTTAAAAATATTCATTCCCCAAATACGCTGAAATCCACGGCATTTGATCTCGGGATAAGATTCGGTTTGCCACATTTTACGGCTGGGCGATCAGCAAGGGACGAGAACGTAACCTGAATTTTCAACATCCTCCACTTCTTGGTATGGCGTAGATCGTGTTGCCGGAAACAGACAAGTTGAAGACTTTATCTTGTATAGCGGGAAGTAACAATTGCCATGTCTTTCCCTTGTCTGAGGATCTGTAAATACCAGCCGGATGACCACAGAATATGTATTTGCCAACCTCCGTAATGGAGGCGATAATGAGACTTGCGGGAAGGTTAGCGTCGATAGGCTGCCAGGTTTTGCCGCCGTCGTCTGATGTCCGTACTCTTCTGGTCTCCGTCTCTGTATTACAAGTGATTGCGGCAAATCCACCTTTAATGCGTTCGACAGCAATACCTACTCCGCCCTCATTAATCACATTATCCCAATTTTCACCATTATCTATTGACCGAATTATACCTCTCTGGCTGGTAGCGACCAGCACTCCATTTGACTCTATCAATTTCATTACCCAGCCTTCGTCATATACTCGCTTCCAGTTTTTTCCACTGTCATCGGATTTAAAAAGGCCCTTGTCGCAACCGATAAAAACGGTGTCTCCGGTTTCAAAGATGGTGCGAACGCTCTTCCCCGGAAAATCCGTATATATTGGCAACCATAAACCCGCTCCGTTTACTTTTTGCAAAAACTGACCACTGTAATTGAATGCGAGCATTCCAGTCTTGCCAGGGACAATGCTGCTACGGTTGTCCGGAGAAATCTCTTTTTCCCAAAAAGGAGCAGTGGAATTTGGTTTGCTGTAATACATCCCATTTTCAGTGCGCAGATAGATTCCATTATCATTTGCAAGAAAGCCGTCTCTCGGGATACCGTCTTCCCGCAAATGTTCGGGCAGTCCTTCGCTGATATCCTGCCAGGTTTGGCCGCCATCCTCAGATTTAAAAATGATGTTTGCAGCGACGAACTTATCTCGTTTTTGTTTTTGATTGCTATCCGGGAGTGAGGTTGAGTGTGGAATTTTCGAAGCCTGATCAAAAGAAAATGGGAATTGAAAAAGGAGCAAAAAAGCAAGGTTATGCATTTTCATGACTACAATGGTTTGGTGAAATATTAGCGTAAAATTGTTTTAACTTCACATATCCAAATGTAGGCGCCCGAGTCGCTGTCCCTTGTAAATCAATTGTAAAAAGAAATGTAAATGCGTGTAAATTCTGCTTTTACTGGCTTTTTCACTAACCGATTGGTGGTGGGATCTGGCATTGCTACGGTGATGCTTGCTATTCTTTTTATCGCCTCTTCTTTCATAGAACATCCCGGCCGCGACTTGCGGGCGAAGCAAGTGAACCTCATTATCCGTCAAACTGGTCATAAACTGTTGTTGCAGGCAGGTGACTCAACTTCACGCGTACTACCCGTCGCGGAGATTAAGGAAGGCACGTTTCTGCTCAGGTTCGAAAATGAATTCGTTTTTAACCATGACTCGCTCGTGGTGCTGTCACAGGGCTTACTTCCCAAAACGCAGTTCCCTTCTGGTTACACCGTTACAGTGCATGATTGCAAAAAAGGCGGGATCGTCTATGGCTTCCAGGTAAATAACACCTCACCAGATATCCTGGCTTGCAGTGGCAGAAGTCAGCCCTCAGGTTGCTATACAATCGAATTTGCCTTCCCGGATTTTTACGAGAAAGTAAAACAGAATAAAGCTGACATCGACCAGCTGACTGAACCTGTTAAAGTGGATACTCAGGTAGTCAATCCAAAACTTGAAGAATTCAAAGCGGCAACCTTCGACCATGACATCAACCGACGGACTGAAAAACTTAGATCAGTTGAAACAGACGCTAAGGGAGTCAATCTAAAAATTGAAGAATTAAAAACGACAACCACTGACTACCCATTATTCAATATGATTTATGGGGGCATTCTTGTGTTGATGAGTGTTACCTTGTTGATTGGCCATTTTGGGGAAAATTTAAAACCGGCGCCCGGGCAGAATCAAAACTACGCTGTAATAAAAGAGCCTGTTCCGGAATTGGCTGCGCTCGGAAGTTTTTTATTTAACGTAAGGGGGCAGCGCTTGCTTTTGGGAAGCGAGGTGATTAGTCTCACAGACAAAGAATGCAAGGTCCTGGAATTGCTTCACAAGAACTTCGGTGAACTGATCCCCCGCGAAACGTTGATGCAGGAAATCTGGATCAGCGAAGGGGTCTTCACCGGCCGCAGCCTGGACATGTTTGTGTCGAAACTTCGAAAGAAATTAAGCCACGATCCTGACCTGAGAATAACGAATGTTCATGGAAAGGGGTATAAGCTGGAAATACCTGAACGAGAGATTTAGATCAGATCAAAACCGTTATTCGTTGAGAATGAGCTCTCTTGTCCAATCTATGTTGCTCTTGATGACTTTTGCGGGAATCCCTACTGCGATTGAATTGTTTGGAATGTTGCTTGTTACAACTGAATTTGTGCCTATCACACTATTATTTCCGATACTCGATCCTTTCAAGACTATTGCGTGTGCTGCGATCCAGACGTGATCGCCCACTACGATATCCTTCGGCCAGTTGATCCTTTTCCTGGTATCATTGTCTATAATACTGTGAGAGTCGCCGGTCCTAAATTCTATGCCATAAGCAAGCATACAATCTTCTCCAATGGTAATTGTTCTGTTCGGCTCCGTAGCTGCGAGGTGTGCAGATTCAATAGTAGTATTTTGTCCAATTTGTATTTGGCAACCGCTATTAGCAAACCAGACACTCCCGCCTAAAAAACGACAATTTTCGCCGATGACCAACTGGTGATTATCTCCTCTCATCCTTATTGTTACATCGGACAAGATAGAGTCTTGCATAATGTGGACTAGATTATTGTTGCCAACAATATCATACTTTACATCTAGCAGAACTCCCTTGTTACTGATAATATTATTACTGCCAGAAATGTTGCTCCTATGAGCAAAGCGCTTTTGAATTTTTTTACCGATTAAATATAAAAGACTGCTATTCTTAACAATTTCTTTAATTCGCTGTTTCATATTGATGGGTTAATTAAAAGACAAAACGAATGCTCCGACGAGTCCAATTGAACATTTTTCTTACTTGGTCTAATGCATTCAAGTCAGCTTGGAAGAGTTTGTATGGAAGTTGCTATTCCTATTTAAAATTAGTGAGTCAATTCACCTACTATCTTTGAATAGGCACCTAACGGATGGTCATTTCACTAGTATATGATGACGCTGAGGTCATTATTTTAACCAGGTTCTTGGCAATGCGGGGCCTAATTTCAATAAATTTCTAACTATCGCCAAATTGGTTTCTTAGGGCAAGACACATCGCCCGGGAGAACTTTGGAGCCTGTCGATAAATCCAAATCACCAATATACGAATCATGGCGACTGTCTGGTTGGGAGGTTGGCTCTGGATCGATTTCTCAGAAAGGGCCGTCTAGAGAGCTTTGGGGACATGACCGCAAACATGGAAAACGAGTTTGTTCGAGCATTCCGTTTGCCCAGCCGAGCCCCGACCGTTATATAATGGACATTACATCCATGCGGATAAAAGATGGGGAGTGGCGATTCGCCGCTGTCGTAGGCTACATGATCCGTTCAATGGTGCCGTTTAGAGATCTGTTTGAAAAGAAGTGCCTGCCGTTTGTTCATTAAAGTTTGCGGGAGAGTTCCTCCGGAATAAATTGCGGGTTAATTTTCTTTGCTCATGACTATCATTTTCTGGATCGCGATCAGTCTGGAGTTTGCCGGGCTGCTTTATTTTATTCGAAAGGCCTGGATGCTGATCAGGCAGGATCAGAAATACATATATCCCGAAAAGTATCGGCAGGTTTTTTATCCCATAATGGTGCTTTCGCTGTTGATCGCAGTCAGTTTTGTTGCAAAATACTATTTGCAGAGCACGAAATCTGCGGCCTTTGTCGCTATGCTTCCTGTTGTGGCTTTGGTGTTGGCTCTTGTCGGAGTGATCGTCGGGACGATATGTGTGGGTGGTAAATGGCGTTAGCGTTGATAATCAGCGAGTAAGCGTCATTAAAATAGGCACAAAAAAACACGCAGGTTTCAAAATGAACCCGCGTGTCAAATTACACTTCATCAACAAACTAAAAACCAAATAAAACTAATACGAAAAAAATCGCTTGTCAAGTTTTTTTTGCTGTAGGAGGGGGATTCGAACCACCCACGGTGCGGTTAGCTACGGTACAAATACTGTTGGTGGTCCACCCCAGTCGACTTGCGTCGGCATTATGCCGCGTTTATCCCTTATTCACCACCCCCGAGACAGGAGGGCATGGCTGCCAATTTCATCACCCTACAATGTGACTAAATCCGAGTAAAGAGATGTCGCCATCCGCTTTTCTGAATTTTGGTTCTGCAAAACTAAAACTTCTAGCTTAAATTATAAAATATTTTCATTTAAAATTGTCAAAATTTACAATTTTTTCATAATTTGGATTGTGTTGTTGCGATAAATTCAAACTTTTAGCTCAAAATGCAAAAATATTCAGATATTGATAGTACCGACTTACGCATTCTATCTTTGCTGATTGAGAATGCTGCGTTACCGTACACGGAAATCGGTAAGAGGGTCTTCGTTTCAGGTGGGACGGTTCATGTCCGGATGAAAAAACTCGAACAAATGGGGATCGTTAAAGGCTCCCAGCTGGTGATCGATCCCACAAAACTGGGCTGGGATATCAGCGCGTTTCTGGGCATTTATCTGGACAAAAGTTCATTGTATGAGCAGGTTGCCAAGGAACTGGAAGGGATCCCGGAAGTTGTCAATATTCATTATACCACAGGGATTTATAGCATTTTTTTAAAGATCGTCTGTAGAGACACCGGGCACCTCAGGGAAATACTGCATGATAAGATTCAGAAAGTAAACGGTATCCAGAGGACTGAAACCTTTATTTCACTCGAGGAGCGCATAAATCGTTCTATTCCGCTTGCCGAGAGTTGAAAATGCGGTTCAGCTGGTATTGATAAAAGAAAATGTTATATTTGTGTTGTATATATAAAAAACTTATATATATTTGCTATATAAAATTTGACTTATGGAGAATAACGCAACAAGTAACGAATATGTACGCGGTACATTAAAGACCATAGTTCTGAATTTGCTGGCTGAGCATGACCGGATGTATGGATATGAGATTACGCAGGAGGTGAAAGACCGGACAAGCGGAGCAATTGCTTTAACCTTCGGTGCGCTATACCCGGTGCTGCACAAACTGGAACAGGAGGGGCTTCTTCTTACCGAATCTGTTGAGGTAGATGGGCGTCTTAGAAAATATTATTCGCTTACGCATCGCGGCAATGAAACTGCACGCACTAAAACAGATGACTTAGAGCGTTTTATAGACGCAGTCAGGTTGCTGTTGGCTCCCAAAAATCTGGCAACCGAATAAAAGTTACATGGCTAATCTTTAACGGATCGATCTATGAAACGACTTCAGGAAAATCGCATTGAGCAAATAAGCAAGTATTTGCAGGCAAATAAGCTGGATCCGGAGCTGCTTCCGGAGATACTGGATCACCTGGCCTGTGAAGCGGAAGAATTTCTTTGGGATGGCAAATCGTTCGACCAGGTTTATCAGGACATGGTAACCACGGCCGATGCGCAAACTCTCCTGAATCTGAGTGTCGATCATCAAAATCTATTAGCCATGGAAAAATCTTTGAATGACATCGTGTTCGAGAACCGCAACAAATCGTATGGTGCCTATGATCTGAGAAAAAATTATGGGCAAACGGTGCAGAGATCGGTTTTGATGGGAGTTGCTTTCTTTTTACTGCTGGTGTTGTTCCCCAAATTGTATGCGCGGTTGGTTCCGGAGCATAAGCCCGGGGATGTGGCCTATGAGGTAGAGGTAAGGCCGGTAGATATTACACTGGAACAGCCTGTTAAGCCACCTGTTAAAGAAGAGATAGCTCCGGTGCCCAAAACTGTCAGATCGGTAACCCCGGAAGTGCTTCCCGATAACCAGGTCGAAGTGGAAAACCTGCCGCCTGTGATTGAAGAGTTGGAAACCGCGCAGCCGTCTACCGAAACAGTGGCTGGAGATGAAGGCCTGAATGTCATCGTGCCGCCAGCGGAACGGGTGGGAACAGCCAAATCGGAAGCAGCCGGGATAGAAGTGAGGAAAGAGGAGACATTGTTATTTGTAGAACAGTCGCCCCAGTATTTTGGAGGCAATGAGGCAATGGCCGCCTTCCTTCGAAAGAATCTACGGTATCCCTCACAGGCGCAACGCTCAGGCGTGCAAGGGAAGGTGTTCGTACAATTTACAGTTGGTTCTGATGGAAAAATAGAGAATGCGACCGCAGTCAG
The DNA here is from genome assembly GCA_965650335.1 of uncultured Pedobacter sp. Lineage (GTDB taxonomy): Bacteria > Bacteroidota > Bacteroidia > Sphingobacteriales > Sphingobacteriaceae > Paradesertivirga. The sequence goes on from CBFGOI010000059.1 coordinate 20,855, forward strand.
GGGGATTGGGTTTGGTTGCGACGAAGAGGCGGTAAGAGTGGTTAAATTAATGAAAGACTGGGTGCCTGGTAAGCAAGCCGGTGTGCCGGTCAGAGTGAAATTTACTTTGCCGATCGCATTTCAACTGGATTAATGATTCTTGCATTGCGTAGATGCCTCCTGTTATTGAAGAAAATCCTCGTTTCGGCGGGGATTTTTTTGTTTTTTTGTGGGTTGTTAATCAGGACTACCGGGTTTTACTTTGTCTATCTAAGGAAATAAACATTTCATTACCAGTAATTAATGTACGCAATTGTTGATATAGAAACGACGGGAGGGGGAGGAGGAGCACGTATTACCGAAATTGCTGTTTTCAGGTATGATGGTTATGAAATTGTCGACTCATTTCATTCGTTGATCAATCCCGGAATATATATCCCTCCGTTCATAACCCGTTTGACAGGCATAGATAATGCGATGGTCAAAGACGCGCCTACTTTTTACGATGTGCAGGATTCGGTCCGAAAGCTAACCCAGGATGCCTGGTTTGTAGCTCACAATGCCAAGTTTGACTATGGGTTCATTAAGAGGGAGTTCGGTGCGCTGGACGAGTACTTCCAGCGTGACCTGATATGTACTGTTCAAATGAGCAGAAAGATTTTTCCCGGGTTAAAGTCATACAGTCTGGGCAACCTCTGTCAAAGTCTTGAAATCATGATTGAAAATCGTCACCGCGCGCATGGCGATGCGGAAGCGACTGTGCGGCTTTTCGAGCAGCTATTGCGTAACGACCGCCAGAAGCTCATCCCGGTCGACCTTTACCAGTAGCGTTACCTTTTTTGGTGGAATGGTTTTTGATTGCTGAACATTTAGTTTCTAACCTAAATTGTTCCTTCTCATGAAAGCATACATCAATTTGCTCGTCATCCTCCTTTTATCGTTCACTTTAACGAGCTGTGAAGTCATCGGTGATATTTTTAAAACGGGTGTCTGGACAGGCGTTATTCTGGTCGTAGGTATTATTGCAGTAGTCATTTGGCTGCTATCCAAGGCCTTTGGCGGAGGTCGGCGGTGATGGTTCCGGAAAAAGGTGTTTTTTAAAACATAAAATTGCAGGTATGCTTGCTTCTGAAAATTCTCCGTTTCATCTTTGCACACCTCAAATGGGGCTGCAGAAATAGATTCAGCAGGTTTTAAGTTGAATCGGGGGATTAGCTCAGTTGGCTAGAGCGCTTGCATGGCATGCAAGAGGTCGTCGGTTCGAATCCGATATTCTCCACTTGATAATCAGCCACTTACAAATGTTTTGTAAGTGGTTTTTTTCTTTAGGTCGAACATAGGTCGAACATTTTTTGCAAGCTTCGGCGAGTTTTTTGAGAATTTGAGGTATGGCAATTACTAATTTTTAGACTTTGTAGTTAGTCATTTTAAGTCGCTTCGATATCGTCATTGTTTCTCTCCCTCTTTGCTGACGAAATTGCCTGATCAGTCCATCAAAAATAAAACGTTGAAAAACAATTATTTAATTGGTGTAGCCATAGCTATAACCATTTAAGTTCCCTATCTTCCTGAATGGAAAATAAACACCTAGTAGGGGCGGTGGTCTCGTTGTTAACGGATCCCAGGAAGCGGTTGACGGTCAAAAAGTATTTGAAGCGTATTTACTATTGTGAGGAAATCGGCGACGGTGACAAAAAGATGTTGGCTTTTTTTGAAAGGGAATTGATTCCAATTCCGTTGAACTGATTGATGTATTAAAACGGTGTGCGGCGAGCCCAAATGCAACTAGCTAGGGCTCGCTTTTTTACTGCCCTTCACCTGCCTATAACCCAGCCTTAAGAAATCTTAACTGTTGCTAGGTTTTCGCTCCAATTGGCCGCCTACCAACCATCGCCTACAAATGAACAAAAACGGAGAAATTATCATTATTGAGGATAACGAAGAGGATAGAAATGTGCTGGAGTATGTATTTGAAAAGCTAAGCTATCCCAATCGAAGGGCCTACTTCGAGGATGGAGCGTCAGTATTAGCCTACATGAAGGCTCCGTATGCCGAACCCTTCCTGATACTGTCTGACATTGACCTTCCTTACAGGGATGGCATTGACCTTAATTCACAGCTTAGCACCGACATCGAAATAAGGCAGACGGGTGTCCCCTACCTTTATCTAACGAACCGGGCAACTCACGAGCTGATCATCGACGCGTACAGCAAGCTGGCGCAAGGCTACATCATTAAACCCAGTTCACCAAAGGAACTTATCTCGACGCTGAAAGCCATTATGGATTATTGGCGGGTATGCACTATCCCCTCCTGAATTCTAGCGATCGGTGTAATGTGGACTGTTCATTGGTGAATCAAAGCCCATCGCTTGTTCAACTATAAATCACCAACGCGTGCGGAGGTATGGTCAGTCGGATTGCCTTTCCGTTTCTTACTTCAATATTTAATTCCGCCGGACTCAAGTCCGAGGCAAACAGACATTTCATCGAGGTATCGATTGGATGCATCGCCTCATCGACTGTAACGTATACAAAAGCGTATTTTTCCTGGTCCAAATTCATAGCGCATAGTATTTCATGATCGTCCGAGATCCGCGACCACGCGATTACATCCTTATCGCCGGTTTCGTCATCCGGGTAGCTAAAAATGGTTCCATTCCGGGATGTCGACCGGAGAAAAAAGGCTCCGGACAGCAACGTAGGATATTTTCGAATTAAGCTTTCAAGACGCTCCATGTGAGAAGGCCGCAACTTTTCCAGACAGTGCTCACGGACACCCATAAAGTCAGGATTTAAATGAATGTCGAGTAGGTTTTGCATTACAGAAGTCGGGTTTAATAAGGCGTCTCTTCAAGGTAGTGAATTTTGAGCAAAATGAAATATTATTCTAAATATTTCTAATATAGTTTTTATTATCAGAATTTTATTTTACATTTGATAAGTATTTTAAAATAAAGTTATGAATAAAGGAACGGTTAAGTTTTTTAATGATACCAAAGGTTTTGGTTTCATTGCTCCGGAACATGGCGGAGATGATGTTTTTGTACACACCACTGGTCTCAATGATGATATCCGTGAAAATGACAGTGTGTCTTACGATGTAGAAGAAGGTAGAAAAGGCCTGAACGCAGTTAATGTAACTATTATCTAAGCGGACCAAACATACAAAGCAATAGAAATCCTCCCGCTGCGGAGGATTTTTTGTTTTTGATCATACGGATGAAACCCAATACCCAGCAATACCCGAGATCGTCAAGGCGGACGTTAGCACCGCGATTAACAGATCTGCCAGCCACGCTTTTGAGTAAAGCGCTACTTGGCCTGACCTCGCTCCTTGCCAGTTTACTTTCCTTCTTTCTTCGCTTTGTACTGCAATACCGGAAAACAGTGATACGTAAAAACCTGACGAGCTCGTTTCCTTCCAAATCTTCCCGTGAGATTCGTACGCTTATGAGCGCTTATTACCGCCATATGAGCGATCTTTTGCTCGAACCTTTTTTGTTTTACCTGGCACCCGAAAGACTTAGAAAGCGCCTGGCTAAGTATATCAATCCGGAAGTTCTGGAACTGCTTCACGCAGACCAGCGACCGGTAATAGTCTTCGCGTCGCACTACGGGAACTGGGAATACCTGATTAATCTTCCGCAAGTGACGGACTACCCGGTTTATACAGCCTACTCGCCGATCAAGAATGGTCTGCTCAACGGGATGATGATCAGGTTGCGTTCGTTTCTGGGAGTCAAACTCATTCCCAAAAAGGGATTTTATCGGCAAGCGTTGTCGCTGTTGCGGCAAACTGCCACCCCAAACATGCTAGTGGTCATTGCAGATCAGCGGCCTGCGCCCGGCAGTGACAAATTTCATATTTCTTTCCTGGATCAGGATACTGCCGTTCAAATGGGAGGAGAACGGATGGCGGCTTCATCTCAGGCGGCAGTCGTGTACGTTGAATCTCAAAAAAGGGCTCGTTTCAGCTACGAGTTTACGTTCCGGCTGATGGAACATCCTGACCGATCAACGCCTCTGAGCATCACAAAATCTTATTATTGTTTTCTGGAAAAGAGTATCAGCCGCGCGCCATCTTACTGGCTATGGTCACATAATCGGTGGAAAAGTCCAGTAGTGGATGCAATCCACGCGACTTAGACACATATCATGGTTGCTAATCTCTTTTCGCGATTGTGCCTGGCTAATCGTTCAGGTAACACAATAATGAATTCTCGCAAGCGAGTACAGATTTCTGATCGTAACAAGAGTCTTGAACTTCCTGCACACGCACAGGGTACAACGGGAGATAAGCTTGAAACGCCGGGGTTGATGTTGCGATAAATTCAATTTTTACTAAAATTGCAGAAAGATAAAGGACACCATAAGGTTTGAGATATCCGCATCGCATATGTTGAAAGGTAAATGTTTAGGTTATCCAGACCTCACGAAAGAAGTGGATCGGAGAACAAACTTTTGAAGAAGGAAAATAAGCAGAACTAACAATGTCTCTTTACGGATACACCTTTTTGGCGGAGGTAGAAGGCTTTGACATCGAGGACTACATTGCATACATGGACTGGCCTTCTGCCGCGGGACCACATATCAAAATCTACATAAAGGAAGGCTCCATTTTCTTTTACCTACACGACGAGCTGAAAGACAGACTGTTTCAATTTTCTGCAATAAACCCTTCAAAGCTAAAAACTAAGGAAGCTTTTGAAGATGTGATTAAAGCCTACCTATTAACAAAACTTTGACAGATGGTGAATGTAGTTACTCAACGCTTGAAGGGAACATAGCGTCCAAATCCGACGTTTGATATTATCCGTCTGCTTTGTCCCAGATCGTTTTAGCTCGGGAGCTTATAACATAGATTTAAATTTAAAAACATTCTTCATGTAGTCGGCTTGATGCAGAAGCAGTCCAATAGCGAACAATAGTTTCCAACAGCTCTTTTATCTCCTCAAAGCCGGCCGGTTTCACAAAAAAACCTTGAATCGAATCGCAGTAGGCATCGACTACATGAGCATGGTTAAGAGATGTCGTCAAATACAGGTAAGGCACACATTTAAGTGCTATGTCCGCATTCTTCTTTAATTCAACTCTTAGCTCTAATCCTGTGAGCTTTGGCAGGTTTACATCCGATATTATCAAGAAAATGGTGCCATGATGCGCGCGCAAATAGTCTAGTGCGGCAAAGCCGTCGGGGAAGTATATCCTTTTGTTGGGGAAATCAAGCTCTAAGAAAGCCTCCTCGAGCACGAATTGATCGTCTAAATCATCCTCAATCACGATAATAATGCCTTTTTTGTCCATTTGATATGAGGATTAAAACGGATTGTTTACAAATCTCGGTCCAGCCCAAGATCGTTGATTTCATTGATAACTGGATGCAACGTCTCCAAGTCGAGTTTTTGTCAGGTTCCGGTGTAAGAGCGAAACAAGAAATTGCCCGGTTTTGACTCGACAAATGGCGCTTGCATCGACATTAACCGCTAGTTTGTTCATTTTATCTTTTTCGGCGGCTATCATCAAGCTTTCGTGAATTTAAATCCAAAGACTCCCACACATGCCAAAGAGAATCTACCGAGGGGGTAGCTGTCTGTTCGAAGGCTTGATCGATCATTCTCGTTAAACGAGGAGATAATTGCTGAGCCACTTCATACCTCGCCTCAGTTCGGCTCGCCTGATCAATTTTCTCATACGAACATCTAACTGTCACAAGAGAAGCGGCGGTAGTACAAAGCAGTACTGCCGATGAGGCGAGATAACTTTTAGCCTTAAAATTGAATGTGACTGGCTTGGGATTTTCCAAAGCGTACGATAATGTCTCGAGGTGCTTTCTAATACCTGCTAGCTGGGAAAGCATCATGTTGCCTGATGGCATTTTTGCCACACTGGCCTGAATTTCTGCTAGCATTTGACGTGCTAAATCATCGACCGGAGCTTTGGGATCGATCAATACGCTTTCCATCACTGAAATCTTTTTTACCAGTATAGCTAGTATTTGCTCGAAGCCATCGAGTTTATCTTCAATATCTTTCATAAATGTAGTCCTCTCGATTTTTTGCGTTTGTGATTTCTTTTAAGGTTGGGGTTGACTGTGTCGTGCTGATTTACCGGATCCATCAAGTCTTTCAGCAAGTTTTCCTCGGGATAGTTCGGCAAACCATATCGGTGAGTTAGCATTTTTTCTTGCGCCGGTGGTGGTGTCCCGCGCTCCCACATCCGACGCCTCACCGACATCTGTTGCTGAAAATTTTGCCGCAGCTTTCTATCAAGTGCCAGAAAGCTCATGCTTCGGTCCACTTTTGAGCCCTTCAACACCGTTCCATCCTTCCCGAAGCTGATACCTTCAATCTGATCGGTACCAGGCTTGTATTTGTAGATGAGAGCAATTCCGCTCAATGAAAGCGCACCTTCCAATTGTTTCCAATTCACTGCGGATCTGCTTGCCAGCTTGATCTGATCTGCCAGCTCATAACGCGTTTTATCAATCCCTTTAAGCCTCGCTCGGTTAACCAGCATTTTTCCGTTACCCATGTAGTAGCCATGTTTCAGGGTCATCTCCTTGCAAACCTTCTGATTGATTCGCTTCTGAAAGCGGTCCGAAATGGATTTACCAGCATTATCAACCCGGTTGTAGATAATATGGATGTGTGGCTGATTGGTATCGCGATGTTCAACGACCAAATATTGGGTGTTTTGGATTTTCATTTTGGCCATGTACTCGGCAGCCCTTTCGATCATGACCTTTTGTGAGAGTTTATCCTTATCGAACGCACTCCAACTCAGCACCAGATGACCGACAGCCTTGCCCAACTCGGGATTCATCTGGCGCTGAGCATTGAAGTCATGAATAGCTGACTTTACATCCTGGGTCCTGACCCCTTCTCCATGAAGAACGATCGCCTGCTCTTTCTGCATGACATACCTGACTGCCCCTCCGAAACTTGATCCTATCATTATCTTACCGATCATCGTTGGTCAATTTTTTGAGTAAATGATCAATGTCTAATAGAAGCTGCGTGGCCTTTTTTGTCTCGTATAACAGCCCCTGCATATTCGTAAACCTGAGCAGTTGGTTTAGGTTATTGGCCAGGCCGGCCAACGTTCTGATGAACCCTGCTTCCTCCGCTGAAAGCCGCGCAACAACCCTGGCTTTCCTGGCCGCTTGCCTCAGCCAGGTGCTTGGCCGAAGGCCTGCGTCCTTTGCTTTGGACTCAATCAAAAACCGCTCGGTTTCCGAAAGTCGGACCATTAGTTGCGCGTTTCTTTTGACCTTCTTGGGGGGCCGTCCGCCTTTGGATTTGTGTGACTTTTGCTCCATGCTTTCTATATCTTTTATCTCTTTTACAGAGTCTGTTAAATGCCTTTTGCGACCATCGGGAGTAAAAGCAAGTTTGAGTTCCGGCGCGGCCGGAACGAGTTTTTGCGAAGCGAAAACACAAACTTGCTCCCTGCTCCCTGAAAGAAACTTAAAAACCCAGCCCTCGGGATTTTCTGGAACGGTGCTGATGTTGGGGCTGCTTTTCCAGCTGCTTGCCTGCTACCAGCATCTGATTCAGATCCTTGTAATCTTTATAGATACCTGAGGCATCGACGAAACTGAGCCCCGCGTTCTCGAATTTTTCAAGCAGCTTTTTCCCAGCTGCATCGTGATCCGGATATAGAAAAACGGTGCTGTAACCTTTGAGAATGTCCATACTGCGCTCTGCCAGACTCACCGAATTGAGCACTACAAAGTCGGTCTGGATCTGCTCCTGTTTTCGAAGCGAGAGAAGCGACAAGAAATCCATAAAGCCTTCCAGCACGCAGACCAAGCTGTGACCATTCTCAATATGGGATATGTCCTTCGGAGATGTCGAGCCCTTGAAATAGGCATTTCTCAACTCATAGCCGCCCGACCGGTTCTCAAAACCGGCGGCGAAATAATTCTTGTCGTCAACCCGATAGTATACCTCCTGGCAGTATGATTTAGCAACGGCCAGATCGATACCACGCGATTCCAGGTACTGGGTAATTGCCCGGTTACTGCCTAACCCCTTTAAAGCGGTAATTTGGACGGCAGGCTGATCGATTTCTCTGGCTAGG
>CBFGOI010000060.1:0-28782 GCA_965650335.1 uncultured Pedobacter sp.
ACTTTTAATGTAAGAGCCGGATCAGCGGGTAAGCTGTAATCTATTTTATCTATTTCTGTTTCAGGTACTTTTCCAAAATCCATACTGACAATTATTAGTTAAAGGTAATAACAAAGAAATATCTTTTTCACTGGCCTTTGCAGGAATAAAACAGAAAGGTTTTTTTAAAGTTTATTATTTAACCTGTTTCCACAGGAACACACCTATGATAGAAACGAAAGAACAGAAAAATGAGGCAGAGGCCTTCTATAGAGAAGCACTTGAATTATTGGAAGAATGTGGTACAAATTTTATGCTCGGAGGCGGTTTTGCGATGTCGCAGTATACCGGAATCTTTCGCGACACCAAAGACCTTGACATTTTCTGCAAACCAAACGAATACCCTAGCATCTTGAAATTTTTTGCGGCAAAAGGCTATCGCACAGAGTTGTCAGACTCAAGGTGGTTAGCTAAGATTTTTAAAGGTGAGTACTTTATTGATATAATTTTCGACACCGTTAATAATATTTGCACAGTAGACGATACCTGGTATAAATATGCAACTAAAGGAAAATTTGTGGGTATGCCCGTTAAATTTTTACCTGCCGAAGAATTGATCTGGTGCAAAATATATGTACAAAACAGAGAGCGGTTTGATGGAGCGGATATAAATCACATCATATTAAAGTATGGAAAAAAACTCGACTGGAAACGTTTGCTTTTCCGTTTAGATCCGCATTGGCACCTATTGTTGTCGCAAATCATTAATTTTCAGTTCGTTTACCCCGCAGACTTTCACGACATTATCCCCAAATGGCTGTTTGAGGATTTGATGAACAGAGCTCATGAACAATACGATTTGCCTCCATCCCTGGAAAAAGTTTGTCGTGGTCCGGTAATTGATCAAACTCAATACATGGTAGACATCAAAGAATGGGATTATAAAGTTACTACCATAAAAACAGTTTAATGATGGACGAGGAAAACAAACGCACGAAAATTGCTGCTGTAGCAGACATTCATGTTAAAGAAACCGACAAAGGTAAATGGGTTGAGTATTTTAAAGATATTTCAAAACATGCCGATGTGTTGGTTATCGCCGGCGATTTAACAGACACAGGTGATGAACAGGAAGCCCAGGTATTAGCCGACGAACTAAAGGCATGCACCGTACCGGTAGTTGCTGTTCTAGGCAATCACGATTTTGAAAAAGGTCGACACAAGCTGATTCGAAGCATTCTGCAGAACGAAAGTGTGCATATTTTGGATGGAGAGGCAATTATCATTAACAATGTGGGCTTCGCCGGAGTTAAAGGATTTGGTGGTGGCTTTGACCATCACATGCTTTCTATGTTTGGCGAAGGTGCGATGAAAGCATTTGTTCAGGAAGCGGTTGATGAAGCGCTTCATCTGGACAGAGCCCTGGCTCGTTTAGACGAAAATCCTAACGTTAAAAAAATCGCTATACTGCATTATTCGCCGATCCGAGATACGGTAATTGGTGAATCTGAAGCGATATTCCCTTTTTTAGGATCATCACGCCTGGCAGAGCCTTTGAGCAGACGAGGTGTTGATGCCGCCTTTCATGGCCATGCCCATATTGGAACTTTTGAGGGCGAAACATCAGGCGGCGTTAAGGTGTTTAACGTGGCAAAACCCCTTCTTGCCCGCGAAGGACATACATCAGGATATTTTTTATTCGAAGTCTGAGCTGAGCAGGTACAACGGTCAGAAATGACTGATTTTAAATTCAAACATTGCTCTCTTATTCAAAGCTCAATTTTGTTTAGCTTTGGCGATGCTTACCCGACTTGCGATACTGGGATTAAAACTTTTATCTTATTTACCTTTAAATGTCCTTTACATCCTTTCGGATGGTCTGTTTATAGTTCTCTTTCATATTACAAAATACCGTAGAGCGGTTGTTGCCGAAAACCTTAAAAATGCTTTCCCTGAAAAGGATATCACAGAAAGAAACCAAATCACCATACAGTATTATCGATATCTATGTGATTTAATCATCGAATCCGTAAAGATGATCAGTATTTCCAAAGCCGAAGCTATGGAAAGGTTTAAATTCGTCAATCCTGAATTATTGCAAGAATATTTCGACCAAAATAAAAGTATACTCGCGGCTGCCGGCCACTATGGCAACTGGGAAATGGCAAGCAATGTTGGTTTAACAACCGATAAGAAAACACTGGTAGTATATAAACCGCTAACAAACCAAATATTCGAACGATTTCTAAAGAAAGTCCGCTCTCGTTTTAATGCAAAAATGATCCCGATGAAGACATCCTTCCGAGAGATTTTATCCTACAGAAAAGAGCCAACGATTTCTATCCTGATCAGCGACCAAACCCCTGTTCGGAGCGATGCACATTTTTTCACAACTTTTTTAAATCAACCAACTGCAGTTTTTTTAGGAATTGAAAAACTCGCTAAATCCTACAATTATCCTGTCGTATTTTGCGATGTTAAGGTCGTAAAACGTGGTCATTATACATGCGAATTTGTGCCTCTGATAGAAGAACCCAAATTAACGGCAGAGCATGAAATTACCCAAGCTCATGTAAAATACCTTGAAAAAATGATTCAGAAAGAGCCCCAATACTGGATCTGGTCGCATAAGCGATGGAAATTTAAACCTGACTGAAAAGCTGCTACAAATTGGTGTTTGGCCGGTGCGAATTAGCCTCTCTGATTTCTTCAAGATTTCTCATAATCTTGGTAAAACCCCGGTGAACGTTTTGAGTATCAAAGAGAGGAAAAACAAGTCCGCTGCCCCAAAATACAGTCTTATCTTTTCGAACGTGGAATCTTTCGTCAATAGCTTTACCGTATTTTAACGCATTTTCTAATTCTTTCAAATGTTCATTCGTTTCCTGATCTTTTTCGGTAAAAAACACCTTTGCATTTACGCCGAGAATTTCTTTATCCGAATACCCTAAAAGCCGCTCAGCCCCCTTATTCCAACTGCTTACATCTCCCATTTTATCGGTGGTAAAAACGGCATATTCTTCTAAACTTTCAAGTACCTGTTGATAAAAGTCTTCGCTTAAGCGGAAGGATCTGTCTTCCAAAACATCAATAGGAAGCAAATCAGGCACATTCTCATCCATAGGTAAATCAATCACCACAACAGTAGAATTGTCAATACCGCAAGCCATCTGCAAAGGTTCTTGTGTGATGTGATAATACGTTTCGAAACCCTCTGGCAGCTTTTCCAGCTCCGGCTTTTCCCTGACCGGAAAAAGTGTTACAGTTACTGTACCTGCCTCAGAGTCTTCTTCAGTCTTAGCCAGGACAAAGGCATAACCTTTCTCAATAAGGTAACCTAATATTCGGGTGCTTAAAGGAATTGTCATAATAGATGTTTTTTCTAAACCCTGAAATCTATAAAGTTTAAATTTTAGTCCTTTGTTTTAGATGTTGCATTATTTGATTTATTGCGTGCTAACTTTGCAGCTATCGGGAGGCTGTATAATTTCGAATTATACAGATTCGGATTTATTGGAATCAAATGTCAGTTAACACTACACGGTTAAACAAATACATCAGCGAAAGCGGGATCTGTTCAAGACGCCAGGCAGATAAATTTATCGAGAATGGTAATGTATTTATCAACGGAAAGAGAGCTAAAATAGGTGATCAGGTATTACCTACCGACCGTGTGGTTGTAAATGGCAATGCCATTGAACCACGAAAAGAGGAAGACGCAATTTTTATTGCCTTCAATAAACCTGTTGGAGTAACCAGTACAACCGAGGCAAGTACTAAGAATAACATCGTTGACTACGTTAATCATAGCGAACGGATCTTCCCGATAGGCCGATTAGATAAAGACTCGCAGGGACTGATATTTTTAACAAGCAACGGCGACATTGTAAACAAGATCTTAAGAGCTGGGAATAATCACGAAAAAGAATACCTGGTGACCGTTAATAAGCCAATAACGGATGAATTTATCAACTCTATGTCTTCAGGCGTTCCCATCTTGGGATCAATGACCAAAAAATGTACAGTTACTAAAGAAAGTCCTTTTGTATTTAAGATAATTTTAATCCAGGGTATGAACCGCCAGATACGACGAATGTGCGAATACTTTGGCTATGAAGTTACTAAACTGGAAAGGACACGCATTATGAACATCAGCTTAAAGGGTTTGCCCCTGGGCGAATGGCGTGAACTTACTGAGCAGGAGCTGGCAGGTATTTTTAAGATGATTGAACACTCAAGCTCTACCAAGGAACCGGCTAAGCAAAAAAGCCGGAATCCTGTTGCTGCTTCATCTGCAAAGCCTTCAAGCTCCGCACCATCAGCTAAAATTCATTCTGCACCACGATCAAACAACCAAAAAACGAAGAGCAAGTCAGACAGAGACAGAACCGGTGGAAAAAACACCAGTGCAAGAAATACCGCCAAACCATCTAAAGGTAAATCCGGTATTAAAGGAAAAAGTAAATCTCCGAGAAGATAATTACTTTTTAAAGGTTAGCAACACATTGTCCGAATCCGACAGGTACAGCATTCCGTTTCTAATCTCAAAACGTTTAACATTCCTCAAATTCGTAATCATTTGGCTTTCCAGATCCATAACACCATCGCAATACATTTTTGTTGAAACAATTTCCTGGAAGGTTAGCTGATTATCTCCCATTCGTTCATAATCGGCATTAATGCTGTTGCAAAAGGCTTTTCCTTTAACTTCTAGATCCTCGCCGTCGAAAACGAGATATGCCCTGCCAGCGGGGCTCACAACTTTATGGTTAATGGCGGTAAGCTTCCATTCGGGTCCATCCAATTTTAAGGGCACATTTTCAGGCCTTAAGGCATTACAAGCCGAAAAACACATAGCGACCGATATACAAAGTAAAAAATTTTTCATAATTCTTTTTTAATCAGAACAAATGATACTCAGCTATGTTTGCCTCCTAAAGGTTCTGAGCGATTACAAAGCCACTCGCCCAGGCCCATTGAAAATTGTATCCACCAAGCCAGCCGGTCACATCTACACATTCTCCGCCAAAAAATAAGCCGTGTACCTTCTTTGCTTCAAGCGTTTTTGAAGAAAGCTCGTCGGTGGCTACTCCTCCCCTCATAACTTCCGCCCTGTCATAACCCTTATCACCCGCCGGCTTTACCTTAAATTCATGAATAAAAACATTTATTTCTTCAAATTCATGCTTGTTTAAGGATGCTATATTTTTATCAACCGGAAGGTATTTCCCTAAGGCTTCAGCAAACTTTCTGCTGTACAATCCAGAAAGTAGATTTAATAAGGTTTTCTTTCCATTCTCCCGGCGCTCTTGTTCCAATATCTCAACAATCGATTGGTTGGGAAGCATGTCAATACGGATCTCCTCGCCTGCTCGCCAGTAGGAGGATATTTGTAGAATTGCAGGACCGCTTAAACCCCAATGCGTAAAAAGAATATTCTCCTCGAAACTTATTCTATCATTGCTTACGCGACAAAAAATGCTATTTCCCGAAAGATTAGCAAACCACTCAGCATCTTTGCCGGTAACACTTAAAGGAACCAGGGCCGGGGCAGTTTCAACAATTTTTAAACCAAACTGCCTTGCAATCTTAATCCCAAAATCACTTGCGCCCATCTTCTGAACAGGCAATCCGCCAGAAGCAATTACAACTTTTGCAGCTTTTATTTGATGAGATTTACCGTTTTGATCATAGCTAATCAAAAAGCCTCCATCAACTTGCTCGATTCGCTTCACATCCGAATTACAGCGAATTTCCTGACCGAAATCTGCACATAAACTTGTAAAAACCTCTACAATATCCTTCGCCTTATTGCTTACCGGAAACAATTGACCTAAGGTTTTTTCCTGCCCTATTATTCCATAGGTTTCAAAAAAACTAATGGTGTCTTCGACAGTCCATTGAGAAAAAGGAGATTTTGAAAAATGTTCGTTTTGAGATATAAAGTTGTTGGGAGCACTATAAAGATTGGTGTAATTACACCTTCCACCTCCGGAAATCAGGATTTTAGCCCCCGGCTTATCAGTCTTTTCAAGCACTAAAACCTTTTTCCCTAAGAAGCCTGCTTGTACAGCACACATTAATCCGCAGGCGCCTCCGCCAATTATTACTGCATCAATCATTTCCGCAAATGTAGGCGCGTTTGATCAATCACCCAATAAATACATCAACATAAACCTGTTTAGATTTTATTTTTTAACATGTATACGTATATTTGCGGCTCCCGATTTAATCAGGAACCCAATTTATGGTAACAGTTTTTACACATCACATGCATCTTCACCATCGCCGGTTTGGCGAGATATGATATGTATGTTTCTACGTGAAACTGTTTTTCCGAATAAATTATTGGTCTGATTAATAAAAATATAACAATTGAAAACACTCAAAATAGCTATCCAGAAATCGGGTAGGTTAAACGAAAAATCTGTTGAGCTTCTTAAAAACTGCGGTTTAAGCTTCGAAAACTATAAAAGCTCCTTAATATCTCCGGTCTCAAATTTCCCATTAGAAATACTCTTTTTAAGAGATGATGATATTCCTGAATACGTTCAGGATGGCATTGCTGACTTAGGCATTGTCGGAGAAAACGTAATCAACGAAACTGAAGTAGATGTTGCTTACCTTCAGAAATTAGGGTTTGGTAAGTGTTCATTAAAGCTCGCCATTCCGAATAACTCTGAAATTAAAGCTATTTCCGATTTAAACGGAAAGTCAATTGCTACCTCTTATCCTGTTATCCTGGAAAAATTCCTGGCTAGCCACAATGTCAAGTCTGATATCAGAACCATTTCAGGCTCTGTAGAAATTGCTCCGGGCCTTGGTTTAAGTGATGCTATCTGCGATCTGGTATCAACAGGCGGAACCTTAATCAGTAATGGTTTAAAGCCTTTCGGCGATGTATTATATTCTGAAGCTGTTTTAATTGGCCGTAAAGGAGAAGAAAAAAATCCGCTGATCGTTGAGTTGATAGACCGGGTTCAATCGGTGCTTCGTGCAAAAGAAACTAAGTATGTGGTTTTGAATATCAACCGCAAAAACATTGAACAGATCAAAGCGCTTCTTCCCGGAATAAAAAGTCCTACTGTTGTGCCTTTGGCGGAAGAAGGTTGGGTTGCAGTTCACACCGTTATTCCTGAAAAAGATTTCTGGAGTAAAATAAGTGAGCTAAAAGCAGCCGGTGCCGAAGGGATCGTAGTAATGCCGATTGAGAAGATAATTTTGTAGTTATAAGACTAAAGTTTACCAGTTTGTAGCTACTACAAACCGATAGACTCATAAAGCGAGCTAAAACAGAATGCTTAAAACTCACAAATACAAAGAATTATCCAAAGCACAAATTCAAAGTTTGATTTCCCGGAACACCGACGAAACCAACACTATTGAAGATCGCGTGCTTTCGATTCTATCTGAAGTTAAGCTTAACGGCGATAAAGCATTATTTTCTTTTGCTGAGAAGTTTGATGGAGTTAAACTTCGTCAGATCTATCTCAATAAAGAAGAAATTACTGCAATTGCTCAAACGATCGGCGAAACTCAAAAACAAGCCATCAATACCGCTTATAAAAACATAAAGAAGTTTCACGAAAGCCAATTAATAAGCGAAGCGAAGGTTGAAACAATGCCGGGAGTAAATTGCTGGAGAGAAACAAGAGCAATTGAAAAGGTAGGTTTATATATTCCGGGTGGGACAGCGGTTTTACCAAGTACTTTTTTAATGCTCGGAATTCCCGCAAAAATTGCTGGTTGTAAAGAACTGGTGGTTTGTTCTCCGCCACAGAAAACAGAAGGTCAACCTTTAATTAATTGCTATGTTGCTTATGTTGCGCAGCTACTTGAAATAGATAGAGTGTACCTTGTTGGAGGCGCTCAGGCTGTAGCGGCCATGGCTTATGGAACTGAATCAATCACTAAAGTTGACAAGATATTTGGTCCCGGAAATCAGTATGTAACAAAGGCTAAAACCATTATTCAGTCGTCAACCCAAACCGCAATTGACATGCCGGCGGGGCCTTCCGAAGTATTGGTAATTGCTGATGAATCATCCAATCCTGTTTTTGTGGCCGCGGATTTATTGGCGCAATCAGAACATGGTGCAGATTCTCAGGCCGTTTTGGTTGCTACTTCGCAAGAAATCATTGAACAAACGATCATCGAACTCGAAGAACAATTGGCGGTTTTACCCCGAAAAGAGATCGTCGCGAAAGCAATAGGCAATTCGTATGCGGTCCTCGTTTCTGATTTAAGCGAAGCGATGAACTTCAGTAATGAATATGCTCCCGAACATTTAATTTTGGCTACGGACAACTGGCAGTCAATTACGTCTCAAATCAGTAACGCAGGTTCGGTATTTCTGGGCAATTTAACTCCCGAAAGTGCAGGAGATTATGCCTCCGGAACCAATCATACTTTACCCACAAGTGCTTATGCTCGTTCATATTCGGGCGTTTCGGTTGATTCATTTGTCAAAAAAATCACTTTCCAGCATCTTTCGCCGCAAGGCGTTAAAAATATCGGAAATACTGTAGAAGTTCTGGCCGAGCTTGAAGGTTTACAGGCGCACAAAAATGCGATAAGTGTGCGGTTACAATCACCGCTGGTTAGCTGATAACTTTTCAAAAGTTTTAAACTTTGGAAAGTTTAAAAATCAAAACAATGGAATTCAATTTAAATAACATATTAAGAGAAAATATAAAAAACCTGGTGCCCTACTCCTCCGCCAGAGATGAGTTTAAAGGAGAAGCCTCGGTATTTTTAGATGCCAACGAAAATAGCTTTGGATCACCGCTTCCAAATCAATACAATCGTTATCCTGATCCTTTGCAGCTTGCTGTAAAAACACGTCTAAGTGAAATAAAAGGTGTTCCGCCTCAAAATATTTTTCTGGGAAATGGCAGTGATGAAGCCATAGACATACTTTTCAGAGCTTTTTGCCGCCCTGGAATTGATAATGTAATTACCGTACCTCCTACTTACGGGATGTATGAGGTGTCGGCGAATATCAACGACGTTGCAATTAAAAAAATACCATTAACTCCCGATTATCAGTTAAATCTGGAAGAAATCGCTGCAGCAATTGATGAAAACACCAAAATGATTTTTATCTGCTCGCCGAATAATCCAACCGGAAATTCGATCCATCGGGAAGATATCGAAACTATTCTGGCTAATTTTTCTGGACTGGTAGTGATTGACGAAGCATATATCAATTATTCACGTCAAAAATCTTTCATCCAAGAATTAACTGAATACAGCAACCTCGTTGTTCTTCAAACACTTTCTAAAGCATGGGGTTTAGCTGGCCTGCGCGTAGGGATGGCGTTCGCCAGTGAAGAAATTATTGAAGTTTTTAATCGCGTTAAGCCTCCGTATAATATAAATGAGGCATCGCAGCAGCTCGCTTTAGAAGCTTTAAATAACATAGATCAGGTAAACGCCTGGATTAAGGAAACAGTAGCGCAACGCGAAAAGCTGGTAAGCAGTTTAGCAAAGCTCACTTTTGTAACTAAAATCTATCCTTCAGACGCTAATTTTGTTCTAGTCAAAACCACAAACGCCCGAGGCATTTATAATTATTTGGTCGAAAAAGGAATAATCGTCCGCGACCGATCTAAGATAGAGCTTTGCGAAGGCAGCTTGCGCATTACTGTGGGAACGCCGGCCGAAAACGACAAACTAATTGAAGCATTAAAATCCTTTCAGGGATGAAGAAAATATTATTTATAGACCGCGACGGTACTTTGTGCCTCGAACCGGAAGATTACCAGGTTGATTCTTTTGAAAAATTGAAGTTCTATCCTCAGGTTTTTAAATACCTGACAAAGATCGTCGAAGAACTTGACTTTGATTTGGTAATGGTAACCAATCAGGACGGCCTTGGAACAGATTCGCATCCGGAAGAAAATTTCTGGGCTGTACAAAACTTCCTTATTGAAACGTTTAAAGGAGAAGGTATTGATTTTAGTGAAGTAATTATTGACAAAACGTTCCCTCACGAAAATGCTCCTACCCGGAAACCAGGTACAGCTTTGCTAACTCATTATTTTGATCCTGAAAAATATGACCTTGCGAATTCGTTCGTAATTGGCGACAGAATCACGGATGTGGTACTTGCAAAAAACCTGGGGTCAAAAGCTATTTGGATTAAACAGGATGCCGATTTAGGCGCTGATGAAGTTGCAGAACAGAAAAATGAATTAAAGCAATTCATCGCTTTAGATACAACTAACTGGAAAGATATTTATGAATTTCTGAAAGTTGGCAAGCGTGAAGTTGAACATAAGCGTACAACAAAAGAAACGGACATCTACATTAAGTTGAACCTTGACGGAAAGGGAGATGCGGAAATTTCTACCGGCTTACACTTTTTTGATCACATGCTTGAGCAAATTGCTCGTCATGGCAGCATCGATTTAGAGATTAATGCCAAAGGCGACTTGCATATCGACGAGCATCATACTATTGAAGATACAGGAATCGCTTTAGGTGAAGCTATTGCGAAAGCTTTAGGCGATAAGCGAGGAATTGAGCGGTATGGATTTTGTCTACCAATGGACGATTGCCTTGCACAAGCAGCGATCGACTTCGGCGGAAGAAACTGGATTGTTTGGGATGCGGAGTTTAAGCGTGAAAAAGTTGGTGAAATGCCGACAGAGATGTTTTTTCACTTTTTTAAATCCTTTAGCGACGCTTCAAAAACTAACCTCAATATCAAAGCTGAAGGTCAAAACGAGCATCATAAAATTGAAGCTATTTTTAAAGTATTCGCGAAAGCAATAAAAATGGCTGCGAGGCGTGACGTCAATAATATGCAGCTGCCAAGTACGAAGGGACTTTTATAAATGCGAGAATCAGGAACAAACAGCCACGGCGACGAATTGAAAAACTCAATCGGCATTGTAAACTACGGTGCCGGTAATATATTTTCGTTAACTGCGGCTTTGGACAGACAACACATTTCGTATGAGATGATAAACTCACCCGAGGAGTTCGATAAATTTGATCGTTATATTATTCCGGGTGTTGGGCATGCAGGTGCAGCCATGCAAAAACTTCATGAAAGTGGGATGGTTGAAAAAATTCTTGCTACCAAAAAACCCGTTTTGGGCATTTGCGTTGGCATGCAACTGCTTACTAAATTCTCGGAAGAAGGGAATTCTACACTTCTTGGCATTGCTCCAGTGAAAACCTGCCTTTTTTCAGATAATTTAAAACTTAAAGTCCCTCATACTGGTTGGAACAAAGTTAGGTCAATAATTGATAACGAACTATTTAAGGGCCTAAATAGGGAGACGTACTTCTATTTTGTACATTCCTATTTTATAGAATTTAATCTTAATTTTACACTCGCTTCGGCTGATTACGGAATTAAGTTTTCAGCGGCGTTAAAAAAAGATAATTATTACGGTGTTCAGTTTCATCCGGAAAAATCCGGTGAAGCTGGCGAACAGATATTAAAAAACTTTTCATTAATTTAAGAAACCATGTACATCATTCCGGCAATTGACATTCTTGACAAAAAAGTTGTACGTTTAAGAGAGGGCGACTATGATCAGGCTACTTTATACGACGTAACACTTGAAGAAATGATTGAGAAGTACCAGTCAAATGGTACCGAGTTTGTCCATATCATCGACCTTAATGGAGCTAAAGGTGATTTCAGTAATCAAGAATACCTTTTCAACATCATCCGCAAAACCGAAATGAAAGTTCAATACGGCGGCGGCGTTAGAAGTATTGAAAAAGTAAGAGAACTTATAGATGCAGGTATCCATCGAGTTATTGTTGGTACTCAGGCATTAACAAATCCTGATTTCCTACCTTCACTTAGTGAAACGCTTTGCGGTAAAGAACAATGTTCGGACCAGATAGTCGTAGCTATAGATGTTTTGGATGAAGTGATAAAATATTCAGGCTGGATGGAAAGCTCGCCAATTAAATTAATGGATTATGTAGACCGCTGTCTGAATCTGGGATTTTTCCGCTTTCTATGTACCGACATAAACAAAGACGGTAAACTTGGTGGAGCCGGTATTGAGTTGTATCAAAAGCTATTAGACCACTCCCCTTTTATAAAATTAATTGCCTCTGGCGGAATTAGCTCTATGGCTGATATCGAAGCATTAAATGACATTAAAGTTGAGGCTTGCGTGGTTGGTAAAGCCATCTACGAAAACAGGGTTTCAATTGAAGAAATTAAAGACTGGAACTTGAAATCTTTGATTTCTTTCTAGCCTCGACCCTAAAAGCTATAGCAAATAACATCGAACGATGAAGAGACTTAGAATCATATGAAATCAGGTTTCTTCGTTTTACAAGCGATTAAATATTAAAAACATACAAGAAGTTTTGAACACAATTCAAGCCGCTTTGCAAACTCCCCCTTCAGGGGGCCGTGGGGGATTGGCTAAACGCATCATCCCCTGCCTCGACGTAAAAGACGGCCGCACCGTTAAAGGTGTAAACTTCGTCGATCTGCGTGATGCAGGCGACCCGGTTGAACTCGCCTGGCAATATTCTCAGCAAGGCGCTGATGAACTTGTTTTTCTCGACATCACCGCGACCCATGAACGCCGAAAAACAATGGTAGAACTGGTTAAAGCAGTTGCCCGGCAGATTAATATTCCATTCACAATAGGCGGTGGAATTAATGAGATAGCAGATGCAGAAATATTGCTGAACGCTGGGGCTGATAAAATTTCTATCAATTCCGCGGCTGTCAGAAATCCCGATTTTATTGATGAATTAGCTGCAGCTTTTGGAAAGCAATTTGTTGTTGTTGCTGTCGACACAAAGTTTGTTGAAGACAGAAACCTCGTTCATCTGAACGGTGGACGTATTGCGACGGAGTTTGAAACCGAAAAATGGATTAAAGAAGCTGAAGAACGCGGAGCAGGAGAAATTCTTTTAACCTCCATGGATCATGACGGCACAAAGGCAGGTTTTGATAATACATTACTTAAAAAAATAAACGACGCAATCTCTATCCCTTTAATTGCATCAGGCGGCGCCGGAAATGTTCAGCACTTTATTGATGTTTTTGAGAAAACGAATGTGGACGCGGCGCTGGCTGCCTCTGTTTTCCATTATGGGGAAATCCTTATACCTTCGCTGAAAGAAGAGTTAAGAAAATTTAATATTGAAGTGAGGCTATAATGACTATTGATTTTTTAAAATCTGACGGATTGGTTCCGGTTGTAATACAAGACGAGCAAACATTAGAAGTGCTGATGCTTGGATACATGAATGAGGAAGCATTCAACAAAACTCAGTCGGAAGGTAAAGTGACCTTTTTTTCGAGGACTAAAAACCGATTATGGACTAAAGGCGAAGAAAGCGGAAACTTCTTGTTCGTAAAACAAATAAGTATCGATTGCGATAACGACACACTTCTTATAAAGGTTCAACCAGTCGGTCCCACCTGCCATACAGGCTCGAGGAGTTGCTTTAAGACAGAATTTAATCAAAATTTCATCTTCAAACTTGAAGAGATTGTAAAAGATCGTTATGAAAATCCGGTTGAGGGATCGTATGTAAACAGGCTTCGTTCTAAAGGCCTGAACAAAATAGCACAAAAAGTTGGTGAAGAGGGCGTTGAAACAGTGATTGCAGCTTTAAATGAAACAGAACATGATTTTATAAATGAATCTTCGGATTTACTGTTTCATTTAATTGTCTTATTAAGAGAGAAAAACATCAGTCTTGAAACTCTTGCCAAAAATCTTGAGAGCAGACATCAGTAGGCAAAATAATGGTTGAGGTTAAACAAGCAGCTTTCCTGTCTGGTCACCAGAACCCTGTTTATGCTCTTGAATCTTCTCAAAAACCGGGAATAATTTTTACAGGCGGAAACGACAAAGGTGTCGTTGAATGGAGTCTCAAAAACATGGCTTTTATAAAGGTGCTGATGCCTGTTAAAAGTTCTGTTTATTCTTTGCATGCTCCCGAATGCGCTCCTGTATTGGCTGTTGGTGAAAGAAGCGGGATGATCAGCTTATTTGATTTTACCGAGCAAAAAATAGTAGCTCAGATACATCATCATAAATTACCGATATTCGATCTGGCTTCGACCAACCGTAAAAAGGAGCTTCTCGCTGCCTCTGAGGATGGGACAATTTCTGTTATTGATTTAACAACGTATAAACTACTATACAACTTTAGGGTTTCAGAACTTACCGTTCGATGTATAGCCATCAGTAGAGATGAGAAGCTGGTCGCTTTTGGGTGCAAAGATAATAGCATACGTATTTACAATCTGGACGACTATTCTTTCGTAGCCGAATTAAATAAACACTCCTTGCCAATAACTTCGATTGCTTTTTCTCCGGACGGACAGTATCTGCTATCAGGTAGCCGGGATGCAAGATTGTTAGTCTGGAACCTTAACGACTATTCCTTAAAAGAAAGCTTAGTGGCTCATATGTTTGCCATTTACGACATTAAATTCCATCCTACACAGCCTTACTTCGCTACTTGCAGCCGAGACAAAAGCATTAAAATTTGGGATGCAGAGACCTTTAAATTAAAGAAAGTAATCAGTCGTGAAAAAGGCATGGAATCGCATAGTCATTCGGTAAATAAAATCTGCTGGGAAAGATCAACCGAATTGTTAGTTTCAGTCGGAGATGACACCCGGGTTATGGTTTGGAATGTAACGTTCTAAACTCGGTTCTTTCCTTCTTTGTAACCTTTAATCTTTTCCTTTCAACCTTTACCTTTCCGCCTTCAACTTTCACCTTCAACCTTTTCCCTGTCCCGTTCAAATCCTTTTAATAATCCGCAACTTGTGTGTATGTCTTTTTAAATCGAGACTATAAATGCCTTGTCCGTCAATAGGGTCTATTTTTACCCTTCCCGAAGCATGAATAATATGCTGATCATCCAGCATGATACCTACATGTACAACACGCCCTTCTTCATTATCGAAAAATGCAAGATCGCCGGCTTTAGCCTCTTGTAAGAAGTTTACTATTTCGCCTTGTTCCGCCTGCTGCCAGGCATCCCGGAACAATCTTTTGCCCAGCATCTTAAAAACTATTTGTGTTAATCCCGAGCAGTCAATTCCAAACAAGGTTTTCCCTCCCCATAAATATGGAGCCCCTAAATAAAATTTCGCAAATTCAACAACCGAGCTCTCGAAATCTGCAGGGTCAAGTAGTAAAGAATCAGAAAGTAAAGAATATTCTTCTGTCCCGAGAAAAAACTTTTTATTGTTCATTTCCGGAATACTACTGCCTGCAAGTAAATGCAATTTTTCTCCGGTAGACAATTTAATTGCTTCGTGATTAATCCCTAAACCGAGAATCGCACCCTTCCCTTCTGCCAAACAGCTCTTAGATGGAATATACTGTTTACTGTCGATCCAACCTTGATATTCGTCAAAGCAGGTTTTAATGAAAGTCCATTTTTCTGTAACCTGCAAAATCTCGAAACAATCACCGAACAGCAACTGAGATAAAATTTCACTTTTATCCGAAGCTTCAGACCTTATAGGAACAATAGATAAATTACAAATACCGTATTTAGTCATATCGGATACAAATCAAAGAAAATTGATTAGATTCAAGAAATAAAAAAACTTAGCTTTTACTTTATTGTTTTAATAGAGATGAAAATAGCTCACATTACATATACGAATAATGAAAACATTTAATCAAATTCAAAAAATTTTAATTGCTGTTGAAGACAGTCAGTATTCTGAACGAGCTACCAGTTACGGTGTTGATTTAGCAAAACAGCTGGGTGCCGAAATTGCATTATTACATGTAAATGAAGTTCCAGTTGCTACTCCCTATGTGGCAGATCCTTTGCTTAATGAGCCCCCTATTATGATGCCCGAAATGGTTCATGCGCAGGAAGATGCTAGCAAAAAACTCTTAAATAAGATTGCTGAATCAATTGGAGACGAAATTACCGTATATACTTTTCATAAAATGGGGAGCCCAAAAGATGAGATTTTGCTGACTGCCGACGAATGGAATGCTGATATAATTATTCTGGGCACGCATGGTAGAACTGGATTCGATCATTTTCTTTCCGGAAGCGTTGCAGAAAAAGTGGTGAGAAGAGCAAAATGCCCGGTCTTGATAATTCCGAATAAGGATGCCGAAGGAGAGAAAAAATAATGACAGAAAGAGGTACATGAATTTACAAAAAAAGCGGCTTTGGGGCCGCTTTCTTTGTAATTAGATATTTTATTTATTAATCCTCAGCATGAAGCCAGGCTTTTTTTGCTAGTAATTCTTCTTCAGTTTCACGTACATCTACATCGTCGATGCAGCAATCAACAGGACAAACAGCTGCACACTGTGGTTCATCGTGAAAACCTTTACACTCTGTACATTTATCCGAAACTATATAATAAAATTCTTCTGAGATTGCTGGTTGAGCCTCTTCTGCGTTCAATGTGGTACCATCACCAAAATCTATTACTCCGCGTAAAGCTGTGCCTTCCGAAAAACGCCAGGCAGCTCCCGCATCATAAATAGCATTATTAGGGCATTCCGGCTCACAAGCTCCGCAGTTAATGCATTCGTCTGTTATTATTATCGCCATGTTCTATAATTCTATTTCTTAACCGTAATTTTGCATCTGCTATGCACTGCAAAAACAGTTGCAAATATAACACAATCTGTTGATTTTATTTTAAGGACTTCCATTTTGACACTAGAACAACGAAAAGCGGCTTTTAAAAGTTTGGGAAATTATTTACAATCTCCGGACGAGCAGCTTAAGCAATTGATAAACAACGCACATCAATCAAATGCCTGGTTTACCCCGGAGGAAACGGCCAAAGCAATAAAAGGGATTTCTTTCATGCTCGAGGCGCAGGATACTGACCGGTGGCTTGAAGAAGAAAAAGTAAACATACAATCTCCAATCAATCCCAGGCAAATCGGATTAGTTTTAGCGGGGAATATTCCGCTGGTTGGCTTTCATGATATTTTATCTGTTTTGGTAACCGGGCATATTGCTTTAATTAAATCTTCATCTCAGGACAAACATCTTATTCCACATTTATTAAGTAAACTAATCGAGTTTGAGCCGGGCTTTAAAGAGCAGATAAAATTTGTTGACAGGCTCGAAGGTTTTGATGCTGTGATTGCAACCGGAAGTAATAATACATCGAGGTATTTCGAATATTATTTTTCAAAAGTACCTCATATTATTCGCAAGAATCGAAATAGCATTGCGGTGTTGACAGGGCAAGAAAGTCGCGATGAGTTGTTTTTACTCGGTCATGATATATTTGACTTTTTTGGCTTAGGATGCAGAAACGTCTCGAAGGTTTTTGTTCCCGAAGATTATGATTTTACTACATTTTTCGAATCTATCGAATCCTACAAAAACATTGTAAATCATAATAAATACTGCAATAACTACGAGTACAACAAGTCTATCTATTTAATTAACCGCGAAAAGCACTTCGACAATGGATTCTTGCTTGTAAAAAAAGATGAACGTTTAGCCTCACCTCTTGCGGTTTTATATTACGAGGAATATGCGAAGCTCGAATCTGCAACAAATGCCATTCAATCCATTGCAGAAAACCTTCAATGCATCGTTTCAAAACAAGAACTGAAGGTTACAAGTCAACAAGTTAATTTCGGAAAAAGTCAGCAACCCAGATTGTGGGATTATGCAGATCGTGTAAATACTGTGGAATTTTTGCTGAGTTTATAAACAACCCGGACTAAAACGACAGAAAATTATAACTTTGGCGTTATGTACATCATTAAGGTGAAAGGTGTCGCAAGAATTCCTGACTACGTTCAATTGAGGGATGATAAATTTACACTACTAGCATATTTCAGAGTAGACAGACCAGATAAATCACTTGAAAAAATTGGCTTAGGGGATAAATCTGAATACATCATGAACCTTGTTAAAGACCTTCCATTTGGTCAGATTTTAAAATTAGAGCTTTAATATGATTGGCAATACAGTTATAAAACTTGAAAATGTTGACGTTTACCAGCAAAAACACCTGGTTCTTAGCAATGTTAATCTCCAGATTGATAAGGGAGAATTTGTTTTTCTTATCGGCCAAACCGGATCCGGCAAAAGCAGTTTATTGAAAATTATATATGGTGATCTTCACATTTCATCCGGTGAGGGCCATGCCGGAGGTTATGATTTAAAAAAGCTCACGGAAAAAGATATTCCTTTTTTGAGAAGAAAACTGGGTATCGTTTTCCAGGATTTTCAACTTTTAACCGATCGTACTATAGAGGATAATCTTCGTTTTGTAATGCACGCGACCGGCTGGAAAGATAAAGGACTGATTGCTGACAGGATTAAGGATGTTTTAGAAAAAGTTGGACTTCGCTCTAAGATTAAAAAAATGCCTCATGAAATCTCAGGTGGCGAACAGCAGAGGGTCGTAATTGCCAGGGCCCTGCTTAATGATCCGGAAATTATTTTGGCAGATGAACCAACCGGAAACCTGGATCCTGATACAGCAGAAGAAATCATGCTCCTTTTAAAAGAAATCAGCCGTTCGGGAACTGCAGTCTTGATGGCAACTCATGCATATCAATTAATTCGCACCTTCCCTTCTCGCATCATTAAATGTGAAAACGGAAGAGTCATAGAAGATGCCAAAATCGTCTAAGTGATCGATCATACGTCAAATTGTTTGTGGGAATTAACAAATCACTGACAGCTTGGCTGTTTTATTTAATTGGCAAAAAATTTGTCTAACCCCATTATTATGAAGTTTTCAGACATGTTGAAAAACAAGAAGAAAAACCCTGAGAAAGAAGTTATGAATGAAAATAACGAAGTGAAACCCGAAATTGAACAAGAATTAGAGCAGGTAAGCGAAATACTTAGCCATCAAGGCGATGGAAATAATTCCGAAAACATTCCTGCTAGTGACGTTGAAGATCAGCTGTCTCAAGAAGACAAACTTAAAGCTGACTTGACTGAAGCGAATAATAAATATTTACGCTTGTACGCCGAGTTCGATAATTATAAAAGACGAACAAATAAAGAACGTATAGATTTATTGCAAACTGCAGGAAAAGACGTTTTGGTTAGTCTGTTACCAGTTGTTGACGATTTTGATCGTGCTTTAAAATCTATGGAAACTGCCACCGATGTTTCGGCAGTAAAAGAAGGTATCGTTTTAGTTCAAAATAAACTGAAAAGTATTTTAACACAAAAGGGTTTAAAAGAAATGGAATCAGTAGGAACTGTGTTTGACGCAGAAATCCATGAAGCTATTACCAATATCCCAGCCCCATCAGAGGACTTGAAGGGAAAAGTGATTGATGAAGTTGAAAAGGGATATTATTTAAATGACAAAGTGATCCGCTTTGCAAAAGTTGTTGTTGGAGCGTAAAAAGGATTGTGGGAGCGAATGAAAGATAGAATGATTAAACATTCTTCCTTCAAAGTTCAATCCTTCACTCATTAAAATAAAATGGCTAAAAGAGATTATTACGATATACTGGGTATCACTAAAGGTGCCAGTGCCGATGAGATTAAAAAAGCTTATCGTAAACAGGCTATTAAATTTCACCCAGATAAGAATCCAGGCGACAAGGAAGCTGAGGAAATGTTTAAAGAGGCAGCCGAAGCTTATGAAATCCTGAGTAATCCGGAGAAGAAGCAACGATATGATCAATTTGGTCATGCCGGGACCCAAGGTGGTGGCGGCTATGGCGGACACATGAATATGGAAGACATTTTCAGTCAGTTTGGCGATGTGTTCGGCGGTGGTAGCCCTTTTGAAAGCTTTTTTGGAGGTGGCGGCCAGTCCAGAGGTGGCAGACGGGTTGCCCGAGGTAGTAATTTAAGGATCAAGGTTAAGTTAACTCTTGAGGAGATTGCGAAAGGCGCTGAAAAGAAAATAAAAGTTAATAAACAAGTTGTTTGTAGTACCTGTGATGGCAGCGGAGCGAAAGATCGTTCTTCATTCCATACCTGTTCTACTTGCGGCGGGTCAGGATCGGTTCGTAGGGTTACGAACACCATTCTGGGCCAAATGCAAACAACAAGCACCTGTCCTACTTGTAACGGCGAAGGCACACAAATTACATCTAAGTGTACCGCATGCCATGGAGACGGAGTTGTAAGAGGCGAAGAAACGATTTCGATAAACATTCCGGCCGGTGTTAGTGAAGGTATGCAACTTTCTATGGGTGGTAAAGGTAATGCTGCTCCAAGAGGAGGTGTACCAGGCGACCTGATAATACTGATCGAAGAAATTCCACATGAAACCCTTCAACGCGAAGGAAACAACGTTGTATTTGACCTACATATCAGCTTTGTTGATGCAACCTTGGGTGCAAGCGTAGAAGTTCCTACTATTGACGGAAAAGCTAAAATCAAAATAGAGCCCGGAACTCAGGGGGGCAAAATACTGAGATTGAAAGGCAAAGGTGTTCCGGAAGTGAACTCTTATCACCGCGGCGATCAGTTGGTTTATGTAAATATCTGGACTCCAAAAGCATTATCAAGAGAAGAACGTGATTTAATGGAGAAACTCCAGGAATCACCAAATTTCCGCCCACAACCTGGAAAGCATGAAAAAAGCTTCTTTGAAAGGATGAAAGAATATTTTGAATAAGAACTAAAACCTATGAGGACCTGAAAACCTCATAGGTTTTTATACACACATTTTATACA
Source organism: uncultured Pedobacter sp. (assembly GCA_965650335.1). Classification (GTDB taxonomy): domain Bacteria; phylum Bacteroidota; class Bacteroidia; order Sphingobacteriales; family Sphingobacteriaceae; genus Paradesertivirga. The sequence goes on from CBFGOI010000060.1 coordinate 20,614, forward strand.
GAAAAAGCCATCGTTTCCGATGGCTTTTTCTGTATAAAAGATTTACTTTAGAGTTTCCAAGTAGAGTTGCCTAATTAGAAACCAATCTCGACCTGAAATCTATAAATTAGCTCATGTGCGTCAGAATTTTTCTCTAATAAGCTTACATCACTTTGCACCTTTAACGTATGTCCGGAAATATACTTGGAAATACCCAGGGTGTATTGAGTGTTATCATCCCTCTGGGTAATGGCCTCAGGGTTAACCTGGGTAAAACGGCCGGCTAGTTCTACATTATTTTTGAAAAGATAACCTGCCTGAACATTAAAGCCTGTACCGGTAAAGAATGCTTTTGAAACCTTTCCATCTATATCTGTTTCTACGACAGGAGAACCATTCGATCTCTTATCAGCATATTCTGCCATTGCCGAGAAACCTTTATATTTAAACATAGCATCGGCGAATATAGTTTTCAGGTCGCGTTGCTCGGTAAAAAAGCTTCCCAACTGTCCGCCTTGCCTTGAAGCGCGATCATTGAAATCATATGTTAATCCAAGACTTAATTTTGGTGAAGTCTCTCTTTTTAAATCACCACCAAAATAATCTCCGCCACTCTGAAACTCGCCAAAAGGCAAAACCTCTACTCTTCCGGTATAATCATAACCTCCTTTATTATCAGAAGTTATGTTTCTTCCTTCACCTGTGGAAATTGAAAGTATTTTTCTGAACGCAACCTTACCTAACTCAGATTCATGTTCCAACTGAACACCAAGATCTCTATCAAGATTGTAGCGGGAGTTTAACAGACTGCGGTCTACGAATTGTAATCGCTGTGACGAAACTACCCTTTCTCGGTTACCGGGTAATTTGGCTTGACCAAACTTTAAATTAAAACCTTTTGCGAAATTCCAGTCTACAAACGCATCCAAAACGATATTAGATGTACTGTTATTTTCGGATAATGGCTTACCTGTATCCGAGTTACTTAACGCAAATTCGAATTTATATTCTATTTTAGGATTATAGATAAATCCTTCCATTTTTATCCTTGCTCTTCTTATCTGCAAATTATCACTATAACTTTTCTCATCTAAGTTGTAAGTGCCAGAATATAAATTTTGAGCACGCACATTTAATTTAGTTGAAAAAGAAGAATCAGCAGCTATGAATTGCAATCCTTTTCCATGAGTTGTAGGATTACTCGACTGTGCAAAAACAAAAGCCGGGAATAAAAAAACAACACTAAGTTTTAGGGGTAAATACCTCTTGGTTCTATTAAATAAATTCATCGTTAAATTAATATTTAGCGAAAATACATCAAATGTTAATTCAAGATTACCGAAATTACTGATTTAATATAATGATTATTCATAGTTAACATTAACTTAACGTTGTAGGGCAAAATCGGAATAAAGCTTATAGTCTTGGCTATTGCTGCTTGTCTTCAGCATCGTTAATGGTATTACTTATCTCTTCTATAAGCCGGCGAGCTGCATCCTTTAATTTAGGATCGCCATTGTAGTCAAGATCAAAAAGCACCTTTTTACTCTTCCTTTTATAATTCATTTCAATATAATAATGAGGAGTATGTTTTAATGGTTCACCCCTATTAATGATCTCGGAAGGAAAATCCCAAAAACCCAGCTGGGCAGCCCTGCGATGAAGTATCAAAAGATCGTCCTTTGAAAGTCTTACTCGTTTTTTTATCAATGAATCCTTTTCATTAACATATTGATAAATAGCAGTTTTAGAATCATACTGATTAATTAAGCTATCTCCTAACCCATATTTGAACGTTAAGGACTCGAACTCTGAGAATTTATAGGGTGCATTCTTAACCATCATTCCATAATAATAAAAGCAATAGAGCAGAAATGGAATAATTATACTTAGCGCTAAGAATATTTTTTTTGATTTAGTCGACATGTATTATATATATATTAATAAAGGGTATTATTCGTTTACAACTTCTCCAGGTGGGTGAAATTCCTTTTCCCATTTAGCCACGACAACCGTTGCCAGGCAATTTCCAACAACATTTACCGAAGTACGGGCCATATCCATCAGCTCATCGATCCCTAAAATTATAAAAATCGGCCAGGATGGCATCCCAAATGAAGAAGCCGTTCCTAATAGAATTACCAATGAGGCCCTTGGCACCCCTGCAACTCCTTTACTGGTTAACATCAGCGTAAACACTATCACAAGTTGCTGGGGAATAGAAAGATGCATTCCCGCCGCTTGCGCCACAAAGATCGACGCCAGCGAGAGATACAAGGTAGTTCCATCTAGATTGAAGCTATAGCCGGTTGGCATAACAAAAGCTACAATTTTTCTGGGAACGCCTAACTTCTCAAGGTTTTCCATAGCGCGTGGCAACGCGGCTTCCGAACTGGTTGTGGCGAATGCAATGGAAACCGGTCCGGCTATGGCTTGTAGAAACTTTTTAATTGGAACACCAACAATCAACGCAATGGGTAACAACACTCCCAGTAGAAAAACTATTAGCGCGACATACAAGGTTGCCAGGAGTTGAAACAGATTAACTAAGATGCCTAAGCCCATATGACCAACAGTGTATGCGATGGCGGCTCCTACTCCGATCGGGGCGAAATACATGACAATATTGGTAAACTTAAACATCACTTCAGACAAGCTTTCTGTTGCTTTCAACATCGGCAGGCGTTTATCTTCTCTAACCAGGGCAAGAGCTATCCCAAACAGAATACTGAATACCACGATTTGTAAAATCTGCCCTTCGGCGATCGATTTTGCGATGTTTTCGGGAAAAATATGAAGAATGATATCGTTAAAAGTTTGAGGCGGCACATCCGGCAGTGCCTCTAACGATGATGGCGGCATTTTAATTCCAGATCCGGCTTGTGAGATATTGATTGCTGCCAGTCCGATAAATAGAGCAAGCGTGGTAACCACCTCGAAATAAAGAATAGCTTTCCAACCCATCCGGCCAACTTGTTTAAGATCGGCATGACCGGCAATACCATAAACCAAAGTGGCGAAAAGTAAGGGAGCTACAATGGTTTTAATCATCTTAAGAAACACCTTACTCAGCACCTGAAGTTGTATGCCGATTTCAGGATAATCGTGACCGATTTCTGCTCCAATAACCATCGAGATCAGTATCCAGCTGGTTAGCGAATTCTTTTTGATCCCATATAAAATCAAAGTTGCGATTAACAGCCATCTTGAAAAAGTGAGGGCAAGTGGCGAAACAGTAACGATATTATACGAGTTAAAAAAGGTAAGGATCGCAGCAATAAAAACAGCAATTATAGCAGCATATCCTGCTTGTTTTAACCTCATAAAGAATTTTAAGAATTGAACAAATGTAAATAATTAGATTTACCCGACAAACCAAACAGATTAATGAGAGTAGAAAAATTAAGTGACATAAAGAAGGAGTTGCGGTCGCTTAATGCAGAGGCTTTAACAGAAATTTGTCTGCGACTAGCTAAATATAAAAAAGAAAACAAGGAATTGTTAAGCTATTTGCTATACGACGCAGAAAATCCGCTAAATTATGCAGAAGAGGTTAAATCGACCCTGATTGTAAACTTTCAGAATTTAAATAAATCGTCCTATACAAGTACGAAGGAAATCCGGAAGATTGTCAGATTACTCGCAAAGCATGCTAAATATACCGGCTCTAAAGAGGTAGAAGTCGAATTGTTGGTATGGTTTGGCGAAAGATTTTTGGAGTATGCAGATACCAGATCGTCTCATAAACCGCTTCAAACTATTTTTTCCAGACAGATGGAAAAGATAAAGCGCATACTTCCAAAACTTCATGAAGATCTGCAATTTGATTATAGTGTAACGTACAATAACTTAATCAATGAAGCGGATAACAAAGTCAGATATTTCAACAAAAATGATTTCCAATTGTAACAGATACCTTTATTTATCATCTAAAGTTTAGATAATGAATAAAGACGCTCTTTTTAAAGAAATCTTTAAGTCGAACTCAAAGAAAATTTACCACTTATGCTATGGTTATACCGGCGATAATGACGCGGCTAATGACTTAATGCAGGAAACTTTTATGAAGGTTTGGCAAAACCTGGATAAGTTTCGCAATCAGGCTATGATTTCTACCTGGATCTATCGAATTGCGGTAAATACCTGCCTTTCCTGGTTGCGGGTCGAAAAACGACGAGCAAAGGATGAACTCACAGATGCAATTATTGAAACTCAAAAAGAAGAGGTTTCGGAAAAAAATGAACAGGTAGCTCTTTTATATAAATGTATTTCGCAACTGGAAGAGACGGAAAGAATTATAATTTCAATGGTGTTAGACGAGCTTCCGTATTCTGAAATTGCAGAAATATCAGGCGTTTCTGAAGGCAATTTGAGAGTCAAAATACACCGCATTAAACACAAACTGACTGAAATATATAACCGCTATGAAAGATTTTGATGCACTGAAAGATATATGGCACGGTCAGCTTGAAAGTCCTAAATTAAGCTATGAGGATGTGTTCAAAGGTATAAAAAAGTCAAAAAGCAGCTTTGCTAATAAATTATTATTAGAAAGTATCGGAATACTGGCGGCTATTGTATTTTTTTCTTTAATCTGGTATACAAGTCCTTCTCTGATGTGGACCACTCACCTCTCGTTTTTCATATTCCTGATTTGTTGCTTCTACTACCTTTCTGTACAATTAAGAGATTATAGGAGTATATCGAGCAGTGAGAATTTGTTGAAACAACCTGAAGAATTTATTGCTTATCTAAAACAGTACAGCCGCAGACGTTACCAGCTCAACACGACGAAATATACCATTTACAGCATCTTTATCGGGATTGCTTTTGCCCTCTATTTTATTGAAATATACTTTAGCTCTCCCTTGTGGCAAACAATAACCGGTGTAGTTCTCACTGTTATCTGGTTTACACTTTGCTGGTTTATAATGAAAATTTACATCCGCAAAGAACAGGAAAAACTAAATGAAATGATAAAGAAGCTAGAACGTCTGGAAAGGCAATTTGAATAAATCCAAAACCCTAAGGTTCTTTCTTCTCTTCTTTTATTTCATGTATATCAAAGCTGTTCCCTTTTAAAGTATATTCCACAACCTTTTTATCAACCGGATTCACCCCGGCTGTATCTTTTTCCTCATACAGTGGAAACTCTCTGAAAAGATTGCCGTCTTTGGTATAAACAGAATCTTTGCCGCGATATTTGCGTTTTGTTGCCGACGTTAGTTCAGGGAATTTAATTTGCTGGGATGCGCCACCTTCTGAAAATTCATGGACATACAGTTTTAAATAAGAATCTTTATCCTGCCCCTTCGACTGAATAAAGATTTCAGGATTTCCGTCTGCATCTAAATCCATGTTCCACACATCAACGATGTCACCCTCTAGCTCCTCAGAAATGGTACTGTATTTTACTTTTGACGAATCGGAACGCAGAATGATGTATTGGCCAATATGCTCTGATCCTCTTCCCCAACTTAAAACATCAAAAGTTAAGCCCGGCTTCACTTCTATTGACTTGTGAAAACGAAAAGGTTGTGGCAAAACCACTTTGGTAATAGATGACTCTGCCTTTTTAGGCTTATCCGGACTACATGAACCTACAGCCAAGCCCGCAACAGAAAATAACAGTATTAATTTTTTCATCCTTAGTGAATAATTAATGGATCAATAAATCTGCCGGTGTTTCTACTTTCTATTTGCCGGGATGAGCCCCTATCTTTAAATTCGATTGTCCACCCCGATCTGGAAATACCGTATTTGAATTTTGTGATACCCTTTTAAAGTTGGTAGCACCCTAAACTCAAAGGTAATATGTTTTCCATCATTATTCACTATTACCCTGTTACCTTTGTTTTAATAGGAATCTAAATGCTGACTGGCTTTTCGTAACCCGTTTAAAAGAGAGTGTACTCATCACGCTTATTTAATTTTGCTCCCGTTTATTTAAACATTATACCAACCCTTTTACCGGAAATATTCTCCAATATAGGTTTAAAAATGGTTTGTGCATTCTCTTTAGTTTTACCTAAAACATCCATTTCCCTGGCATTTTGAAGTATCTTCTGTTCAGCTAGCTTATAAATATCTTCTATCATCTGCTGTCTGTCGGTGGGCGACCAAACGCCTGAAAGCTCATATACTTTCGAGCGTTGGTGATCTAATTTAGAATAACAGATTTCCGGATTTGGCAGAAAAACTGTTACAGAATCCTGGGTTGAAACAACATCATCTTTTGTCACTTTCGTCAGATCAATACAACCAACAACTTCTCCCACTGCTACGAAAAGAATCCTTTTGTCGGGCAGTAAAGTGCGGGTAACATTCTTTTCAATCACATCTTTCATAGAATATTTTACTAATTCGAGTTTCCCCATATTAGTAATTTTCTCAATCATAACATCCTCGGTGATTTCTGTACGAGTAACAAAAAATTGATTCCTGATGTAGAAAAACATGAATATCAGAAAGAGAATAGTTGCAATAGAAACCCCAAGAAGTAAGGAGGTGCGAAATTTAAGTATTTTGCTGATCATAGCTATTAAACGAAAAAAGCGCCTATTTGGCACTTTTCTCAGTAGTTTTTTCATTCTTTAAGGTTTCTGATTGTTTTACACGATGAGGCCTTTTTTTTCCGAACGAACCAATAGTAATTTTTCCTCGTTTTGTTTTAATATCTCCTTTTCCCATAATGCTAGTGTTTGAGAATTGAACATACATTAAAATCAAAAGTTTGAGAAAGATTTATTCTGTCATAACATGTTCTTTAGCTGCCAGATATCGCTCAGCCTCTAATGCCGCCATACAGCCTGTACCAGCGGCGGTTACGGCTTGTCGATAAATCTTATCTTGTGCATCACCACAGGCAAAAACACCTTCTATATTTGTTTGGGTAGTTCCGGATTTAGTAATCAAATAACCAGTCTCATCCATTTCCAACCAATCTTTAAAAATATCGGTATTCGGTTTATGACCAATTGCAACAAAAAAACCTGTTATATCAATGAGTTTCTCTTCTCTTGTTTGATTATTAAATACCTGGATTCCTGTAACAGTTTGTCCGTTACCCACAATTTCTTTAGTTTCTGTATTGTAATGAACTTCGATATTCGGGGTATTTAATACGCGGTGAACCATAGTTTTTGAAGCTCTGAATTCATCACGACGCACTAATAAATGAACTTTTTTACAAAGTTTAGCCAAGTAAGTTGCCTCCTCGGCCGCTGTATCACCTGCTCCCACAATTGCAACATCCTGTCCCTTGAAAAAGAATCCGTCACAAACTGCACAGGCAGAAACACCGAAGCCATTGTATTTTTGCTCGCTCTCAAGGCCCAGCCATTTTGCCGATGCACCGGTAGCAATTATTACAGTATCAGCAGTTATTGTTTTATGTTCATCCACAATTACTTTGTGAACAGGGCCGGTAAAATCTACAGAAGTGATATATCCAAAGCGAATATCGGTACCAAAGCGTTCTGCCTGCTTACGAAAATCTTCCATCATCTCAGGACCTAAAATCCCTTCAGGATAACCGGGAAAATTCTCTACATCAGTAGTTTGAGTTAGCTGACCACCCGGAACAATCCCGGTATACAAAACAGGTTTTAAATCTGCACGGGCAGCATATACGGCCGCGGTATATCCGGCAGGACCTGAACCAATAATTAAACAATGAACGTGTTCTGTTACTTCTGACATTTGATCAAATTTCAAGGAGACAAATCTAATGCTTTGTCCTATCACTGACAACACACATTTATCAGTATAAATTCAATTTAACGCAGAGCGGATCGATCGACCCCGTTAATGTCTAATCCGAATAAGCACGATTTATTTAGATTAGCCTGAACTTGCCAATAATTGCTGCCGCCGTTTAACACGAAGACTGCGCCTTTTAGCCAGTTTGGTGTTTCTTTAGGTGAAGGCTTGTAATGGGCTTTCAGCAGAAAACTTATGTAAACAACTTTTTCTCCTGCTGAAGTATAATATCCAAAATATTGTCTCACGAAAGACTTTAAACTTTCATGAACGACGGGCCCATCCTCTCCACCTTGATTTTTCTGCAAAGTATTTACAGATCTTATATCCCTCAGCAGAACCAATTCTGCAGATTCAATTTCTTTTTCTGTAGGTGTAAATCTTTTTTCTGCAACGTCATCAGACAAAAAAGGGAAAGCGAAATCTTTA
>CBFGOI010000061.1:0-28323 GCA_965650335.1 uncultured Pedobacter sp.
TATAAGGACCCGCGCTCATCATATAAGGACCCGCGGTTATCATATAAGGACCCGCATTCATCATATAAGCGTCCGCACTCATCATGCAAGTATCTGCATTGATCATATAGGCACTCGTTTTATCATGCAAGCAATCTGCACGAACCATAAACACCAGGTGATTTGGCTTCCTAACAAAATCAACGGCCTTTTTTAAGCTGGAATAATCGGGTCACCCAGGCGGAATTTGACTTTTTCCACACAGGTTGTTAACAAATGACAGAAAAAACAAAATTTAATTAGAACCGAATGAACGGGAGGATGTTAATAATTCGTAACGAACTGATTGACAATATAAATGTTTATGTCATGACACGAAATAATGCGCTCTCAATTAAGAATTGGATAAAAGATATGGGTTTCAAGTTAACGAAATCGCATTTGCTTGAACATCGTACCAGAAAAATCAAGTATTACACTTTAGGCAACTTTGGCGTATACGAAGAAATTTCTCCCTTAAAAAAATCTGAATCTCCATCAGATAAAAAAAGGAAATTTACCTCGTGGACACCATGGGGAGATAATCTTCAAATAAACTCAGTTAAAGACTTGAGCGATGCCTATGAGGAATTCATAAAGTACAATCCAAACATCGTTTTGAATTGATACTGTCACTCGTCTAATCATATCGAAAGCATCTCAAGTTTCTCAGCAAGTACTTCTGATATCTTTCGGTATGATTCTACTGTCCACCCAGCCACATGTGGACTCAGAATAACCCTTGATTCGTTTTTTAATTCATTGTACCATGGCTGGTCTTCCATCTGGGGAAACTTTTCTATTTCCAGTACATCAAGTCCTGCCCCTAAAATTTTCCCCTTTTTAATCGCGTTCAAAACTGCTTGAGTATTTACAATCTCACCCCTTGACGTATTTAGAAAGAATATCGGTTTTTTAAAATGGAGGAAATATTCATCATTAACCAATTGATTGGTTTCTCTTTTTAATGGTATGTGAAGACTCAACACGTCAGAATGCTTGACAATTTGTTCCATGCTAACTTCCTGCACAAACTCATCACTGTAACCCGATTTATATTTGTCGAAAGCAATTACATTAACTCCAAAACCTTTCAATCTTTTTGCAAAGCTTTTACCCATAAAACCATAGCCAATAATGCCAACCGTTTTACCCTTTAATTCATAGCCACGGTTTCCCTCACGATTCCAAATACCACTTCTCACCTCTATATCTGCTTTTCTAAGGTTATTCATGAGCGATAATAGCATGCCAATGGTGTGTTCAGCTACTGCGGCCCGGTTTCCTTCCGGAGCGTTTATACATACTATTCCTCTTTCGCTTGTATACGCCGTATCAATATTGTCCATGCCTGCTCCGGCCCTGGCTATAAATTTCAACTGTTGCCCTGCATCGATTAATTCTTTGTCTATTTTGAATTTGGTGCGAATTGCAATTCCTGTGTACTGATGAATAATGGATAGCGTATCTTCTCTGGAAATCTCCGGACGATCATCAACCACGTAACCTAGTTTTTCGGCTTTTTCTTTGAAAATTGGATGGAGCTTATCTGCAATTAGGATTTTTTTATTAGGCATTTAAAGGGTAAATTTGATTTAAGTATTGTAAAGGTACTCCTTCTGCCTTTTCAGATTATGGAAAAAGTGATAAATATTGTTAAACAAGACGATCAGGACGGTCAGTATATCGCATTTTGGTTAACAAAAACTCCAGGGGAACGTTTAGAAGAGGTGGTTAGGTTAAGATACCAATATTTTAAGTGGCTCAACAAATCTTTTCCTGAGAATATCGAAAAGGTAGTTTTTAAGCGGTCATTATGATTTTTGAAAAAGATTTTCAAGATTTTATTGAGCTGTTAAATAAATTTCAAGTTAAATATATGATTGTTGGGGCACATGCATTAGCATTCCATGGTAAGCCACGACACACCGGAGATCTTGATATCTGGATACAGCCAAGTGATGAAAATTCTGATAAAATGTTATTAGTATTGAAAGAGTTTGGCTTTGGTTCTTTAGGGTTAACTAAAAAGGACTTTTTAAAAGAAAACTATGTTACTCAATTAGGTTATCCTCCTTTGCGAATAGATATTTTGAATTCTATATCAGGGGTTAGCTTTGATGAAGCATTCAGTAATAGTTTAATTACTCAAGTAGATCAATTAAATATCGTTTATATCGGCTTATCCGACCTTATTAAAAATAAAACATCAACAGGGCGAAAACAGGATATAGCAGATGTGGAAAGTTTAGAAAATATTAAGAAGAAGCGATTCTTTAAGTGAGGAGTAAAACGGGTAGATGCTTCCACAGCACTTTATTTCGAGATACATTTAGGCTACTCTAATGAACAAATATCTTCCCTTAGTTCTGATTTTTCTATTATCTGCATATTCCGCGTATGCACAAGATAAAAGAATTACAATTAGTACTAATCTATTAAACCTGGCTGTTGCTGGTCCCTCTTTGGCGATAAATTATAAGCAGAGCCCAAGGCTAAATTTTCAATTATATGGATCAACCGGAGATTTCAGATACCTGCCTTTCAATCAAACCTACAGTTTTAAAACAGGCATATTAGACCTTAAGTATACCGTATTTGACATACTGTACGTGGGTACGTACCTGCGATATATAGAAAAGGAAGTAAAAAGAGAAGGCTATGTCGATAACACCGGATTTGTTTCAATAAGTTCCCGGGATTTTCAAGGGAAAGGATTATCCTCCGGAGTTTTACTCGGTATAACGATGTTGGATACCCGGCTTTTCAAACTCGAAACGTTTGCCGGGGCTGGTTATGGTAAGTTCTTATCTCAAAAAGATACTTTCAATAATGAAGATCAGAATGGGTTTGTAGATGGAAGAGTGGGCTTATTAGCCGGACTAAAATTTTAAACTCCGACACTATCACATAGACTCGCTTATCCTGTTCGTCAATTTTACAAAATCTTCAACAGTCAATCTCTCGGCCCTTAAATCAAGCATTGGTTCATCATTCATTTTTTCTTTGTTAATCAATGATGATAGTGCATTTCGCAGAGTTTTCCTGCGTTGATTAAATCCTGCTTTTACAACCTTCCAAAATAATTTTTCGTCACAATTCAACGATTCATTTTCGTTTCTGCTTAAACGGATAACTGCCGAAAGTACCTTTGGCGGAGGATTAAATACACCGGCCTTCACTGTAAAAAGATACTGAACCTTATAATAGGCATTTATAAGTACAGTCAATATGCCATATTCTTTGGTCCCCGGTTTTGCCGAGCATCTTTCTGCAACTTCTTTTTGAAACATGCCTACCATTTCTGGTATCAGATCCCGGTTATCAAGTATTTTAAAGATAATCTGCGACGATATGTTGTAGGGAAAGTTGCCGATAATGCCCAGCTTGTCTTTAAATACTGCTTTAAAGTCTAAGTCTAAAAAATCGCCGTTTATCAGCCTTTCGCCGAGTTGAGGATATTTTCGTTTTAAAAATTCTATCGATTCCGAATCTAAATCGATGAGAAAGGTTTCGTACTCGGTTTTTTGTAGTAAAAAGTCGGAAAGTATGCCCATGCCTGGACCAACTTCAAGCACCTGGTGGTATTTTCCTGCCGGAGTTAAACTTTCTACAATCTTAGCCGCAATATTTTTATCAGTTAAAAAATGTTGACCTAAGTGTTTTTTCGCACGTACAGAACTCATCAGGTTAATATTTAGCGCAAATTACGCAAACTTTACATGCGATTACGGCAAACCGTTTCAAATTCTTTATTTTGCAGGAGTTTCCGGATAATCCGGTATTTAAAGAAACCCATGAGCGAAAAAATTAAAGTAGGAATTTCAATAGGCGATGTCAACGGTATAGGGCTGGAGGTCATTCTAAAAACTCTCGCCGATCCAGGTATTTTAGATTATTGTACCCCTATTGTTTATGGAAATACTAAAGTTGCATCCTTCTACCGCAAGTCTTTAAGTTTACACGATTTTAGTTTTAATGTTATCACGCATCCTGATCAAGCCAATCCTAAAAGAGCTAATATGATCAACTGCTGGGAAGAAGATGTCAAAATCGAACCCGGTCAGATAAATGAAACCGGCGGTAAATATGCCTTTTTATCTCTGGATAAAGCCGTGGCAGATTTAACCGCAGGAGATATACAGGCACTGGTTACCGCGCCGATCAATAAGCATAACATCCAAAGCGACAATTTTAATTTCGCTGGTCACACGGAATATATACAGCACAAAACTAATTCGCCCGACTCATTGATGTTCCTTGTTGGCGAAGACTTAAAAGTTGGGGTGGTTACCGGACATATTCCCGTCGGCGAAGTCGCCAAAAATATTACCAAAGATGCCATTATTTCAAAGCTTCAATTAATGCACGCGAGTTTAAAAGCAGATTTTTGGATTCAAAAACCAAAAATTGCGGTGCTGGGATTAAATCCGCATGCCGGAGACAATGGCCTGATCGGTAAAGAGGAAATAGATACTATTATTCCGGCTATTGAAGAAGCAAAAGAAAAAGGCATTTTTGCTTTTGGTCCGTATTCTGCTGATGGGTTTTTTGCCAACGGCTCGCACTTAAAGTTCGATGCGGTACTTGCAATGTATCATGATCAAGGCTTAATCCCCTTTAAATCTATAGCCTTTCATACCGGAGTTAATTTTACAGCCGGACTTCCGGTAGTTCGTACATCACCAGACCATGGCACGGGCTACGATATTGCAGGAAAAAATCTCGCATCCGAAAGCTCTTTTCGTGAAGCACTATTTTTAGCGATAAATATTGTAAAACGCCGGAAAGAGCTAAAGGAGCTTACCTCAAATCCGCTTAAAATAACTAAATTATCCAAAGACAGGGATTAAGAATACCCGGGATTTTTTAACGTTGATGCTCGTACTGCCAACCTCAGGCAACTAATCTTGCTTTGAAAAATCCTTTGAAAAAATCTTTTCCACGAATAATTAATTTACCTATCTTTGCAGGCTCAATTGCCGTGCTTTGAAATCGTTACAGGAATACAGAATACCATTTACAGGTTTAAAAACCGGGAAGCATCAGTTCGATTTTGATATCGATGAGCGTTTCTTCAATGAGTTTGAATACTCATTAGTTAAAGATGGTAAGCTAAAAGTTGATATGGAGATGGATAAGCAAGAGACGATGCTTATTCTCCAGTTCCGGATCAAAGGGGAGATTTTTTCAAACTGCGATTTTTGCCTTTCAGATTTTCCAACATCTGTAAATGTTAACGAAAGGCAGATCGTGAAGTTCTCTGATGATGAGAATCTTGAAGATAATACAGATGAGATAATTGTGCTTAGCAAAAACGAGCATGAAATAAATGTGTCTCAACTTATATATGAGTATATTAATTTAGCAGTACCTTTGTTCAACCGTTGTGAAGATGTGGGGAATACTCAGTTTTGCGATAAAGAGGTAATAGAAAAGCTAAAAGCGCTCTCGGCTGATAAAGAGGAAAAAGAAAATACCGATGCTGACCCACGCTGGGAAGCATTAAAGAATATAAAAAACGATAATTAAAACAACAGGAAGCGATGGCACATCCAAAACGGAAAATTTCCAAATCGAGAAGAGATAAGAGAAGAACTCACTACAAAGCTGAGGCGCCAACCTTGTTTACTTGCAAAACTACTGGCGCAATTCACTTGCCTCACCGTGCATATAATGTAGATGGAAATCTGTATTACAAAGGTAAATTGCTAGTTGAAAGTACCTCTTTAGGATAAGTTTAATTTTCATTATGAAATCATCATGTGTTCAGAACTTTGTAACTCGAAACTGAACATCATGATAGTTCTGCCCCGAATGTTTGCCCAAAAAGTAAGCAGGCAGGTAAATTCATTATCTAAAAAAGATAATTTCTTTTAATGAAACCATCATGGACTTAGCACTTACGAATAACTTTTATAAGTTCATGATAGCTTCATTGCCGTTAAAAGCAATTAAACTCTAAATGAAAATTGGCTTAGACATAATGGGCGGAGATTTCGCTCCCGAGGCAACTGTTTTGGGCGCGATTGCAGCTTATGAATCTTTAGAATCAAATCAACATTTGGTTCTGATTGGCAATAAAGAACAAGCTCTTCCTTTTTTTAAGGAAAAAAACTTCAACCCCGATAAGGTTGAGTTTATCCATACCACCGAAGTGATCGGTATGGGAGAACATCCAACCAAGGCTATTACTCAAAAACCCGATTCAAGTATTTGCGTGGGTTTCCGTATGCTTAAAGAAGGAAAGATAGATTCTTTTGCTTCGGCAGGAAATACTGGTGCAATGCTTGTTGGTGCTATGTTTAGCGTAAAAACCATCCCCGGTGTAATTCGTCCCGCAATTTCTTCAATCGTTCCCAAACTCAAAGACGGGTTTGGAATTATGCTTGATGTTGGGGCGAATGCTGACTGCAAACCTGATACCCTTTTGCAGTTCGGAGTTCTCGGAAGTTTGTTTGCCGAAAATATTCTTGGTATAAAAAACCCTAAAATTGGTTTGATTAATATTGGTGAAGAAGAAGAAAAAGGAAACCTCTTAACTCAGGCTACCTATTCCTTAATGAAAGACACCAGTATGTTTAACTTTATCGGTAACGTTGAAGGGAGAGACCTGTTTAATGAAAAAGCTGATGTCATAGTCTGCGATGGATTTACAGGTAATGTTATGTTAAAACTAGCGGAGACTTTTTATATCCTTACGCTTAAAAAAGGATTTAAAGATGAGTTTTTTGCTAAGTTTAATTATGAACAATACGGTGGAAGCCCGATTCTGGGAGTAAACGCCCCAGTGATTATAGGCCATGGAATTTCACCTCCCGAAGCAATTAAAAACATGATTCTCTTGTCAAGAGACATGATAGAAACTAAACTAATTGAAAAAATAACTTCTGCTTTTAAGTAATTCAGACAGGATTATGCAAAAAATACACGCTGCGATTACAGCTGTTAATGGTTACGTTCCTGATTATGTGTTAACCAATCACGAATTGGAAACCATGGTTGATACCAATGACGAGTGGATAACCACCAGGACGGGTATAAAAGAAAGAAGAATACTTAAAGGCGAAGGCCTTGCAACTTCAGATATGGCCGTTCCGGCTGTAAAGGGTTTGCTCGAAAAGAGAGGCATTGGTGCCGAAGAAATCGAATTGATCATATTTTGTACTTCAACTCCCGATATGCCATTCCCGGCTACGGCAAATATTCTTGCCGATAAGATTGGAGCCGTGAATGCCTGGGGTTATGATCTGCAAGCAGCCTGTTCAGGCTTTTTATTTGGCTTAACAACCGGCGCTCAGTTTATTGAATCAGGGAAACATAAAAAAGTATTGGTTGTTGGTGGTGATAAGATGTCATCAATTGTGAATTACGAAGACCGTACTACCTGTATAATTTTTGGCGACGGATGTGGCGCGGTTCTGCTTGAACCCGACACTGAAGGCTATGGAGTGCTCGACTCGATTCTGAAAAGTGATGGCTCGGGAAAACATCTTCTCAACATAAAAGCCGGCGGATCGTTAAGGCCCGCTTCGTACGATACCATAAATAATAAAGAACATTTTGCATATCAGGAAGGTCAGGCAGTGTTTAAGTTTGCTGTAACAAATATGGCAAATGTGGCAGGCGAGATTATTGAGAGAAATAATCTGAAATCTGAGGATATTGCATGGTTGGTACCTCATCAGGCTAACAAACGTATTATCGATGCTACCGCAAACCGAGCAGGGGTGGGTCCGGAAAAGGTGATGATTAATATCGAACGTTACGGAAATACGACCAATGGCACCATCGTACTGTGTTTGTGGGAATGGGAAAAGAAACTCAAGAAAGGTGATAATTTGATTCTGGCGGCTTTCGGCGGCGGATTTACCTGGGGTTCTGTGTACCTAAAATGGGCATATAACAGCTAAAAATATAAAAGTTTAAGACTCTGGTTTTAGAGTTTTATTTCTGAATTTTGAATTTACAATAAACCAAATCGGAAAAAATGGATATTAAACAGGTTCAGGAACTTATCAGATTTGTTTCCAAATCAGGTGTAAATGAAGTTTCTATTGAAGAAAAAGACTTTAAAATCACCATAAAAACTAATCAGCCGCCAACATTTTCAACAGCACCTGTTGCGGTAGCTGCACCAGTTGCGGCGCCACAGGTTGCAGCGCCAGTTTCTGCACCTGCTGCAGTGGCAGCACCAGTTGCTGCATCTTCAGCAGAAGACACGTCAAAATACATCACGGTGAAATCTCCAATGATCGGTACCTTTTATCGTTCAGCTAGTCCCGACAAACCTTTCTTCGCTAATGTAGGTGATGAAATTAAAGTAGGACAGGTAATTTGTATTATCGAAGCAATGAAGCTTTTCAACGAAATCGAATCTGAAGTATCAGGAAGAATCGTAAAAGTACTGGTTGAAAATTCAAGTCCGGTAGAATACGACCAACCTCTATTTCTGGTAGAACCAGCATAAATTAAATTATGTGCAGATATGTCGATGTGCAGATATGCAATTCATCTGCATATCTGCACATTTGTTTATTTGCACATTAAAATATCGCATGTTTAAAAAAATATTAATTGCAAACCGCGGAGAAATTGCACTACGTATTATTCGTACCTGCAAGGAAATGGGAATTAAAACAATAGCGGTTTATTCCACTGCCGATCGCGAAAGCTTGCATGTTCGTTTTGCTGATGAGGCCGTTTGTATCGGTCCTCCTGCAAGCAAAGATTCTTATCTTAACATCCCTAATATTATAGCTGCTGCCGAATTAACTAATGCAGATGCTATTCATCCCGGTTATGGCTTTTTATCAGAGAATGCAAAGTTCTCAGCTATTTGCCGTGATTATGGAATTAAGTTTATCGGAGCCACTCCTGAGCAAATAAACGATATGGGCGACAAAGCATCGGCTAAAGAGACCATGAAAATTGCAGGAGTTCCTACAATTCCTGGATCTGAAGGTTTATTAACGGATGTTGCCGAGGGTATCAAAATCGCGAATGAAATTGGTTATCCGGTTATACTTAAAGCTACTGCTGGTGGTGGTGGTCGTGGAATGCGTGTAGTTTGGAAAGACGAGGATTTTGAAGACGCCTGGGATTCTGCCCGTCAGGAATCTGGTGCTGCATTCGGAAATGATGGATTATACCTTGAGAAATTTGTGGAAGATCCGAGGCATATTGAAATCCAAATAATTGGAGATCAGTACGGAACAGTAAGCCATTTATCTGAACGTGATTGCTCGATTCAACGTCGCCATCAAAAATTAGTTGAAGAATCTCCTTCTCCCTTTATGACGGATGACCTGCGTCAACGCATGGGTGAAGCGGCAGTGAAAGGCGCAAAAGCAGTAAACTACGAAGGCGCCGGAACTATTGAATTTTTGGTAGACAAGCATCGTAATTTCTATTTCATGGAAATGAACACTCGTATCCAGGTAGAGCATCCTGTTACTGAAGAGGTTGTAAATTATGATTTAATTAAAGAGCAAATTAAAGTTGCAGCTGGAGTACCAATATCCGGAAAAAATTACTTTCCGGGTATGCATGCAATAGAGTGCCGTATTAATGCTGAAGATCCTTACCAGGGATTCAGACCAGCTGCCGGAAAAATCACTAATTTTCATTCTCCGGGCGGTCATGGTGTTCGTGTAGATACGCATGTTTATGCAGGTTACCAGGTGCCACCGCATTATGATTCAATGATTGCTAAATTGATCTGTACAGGTCAGACCCGCGAGGAAGCGATTTCAACTATGGAGCGGGCGCTAAGCGAATTTGTTATCGAAGGAATAAAAACTACCATTCCTTTTCATCTAAAGCTGATGAAAGATCCAAATTTTAGAGCAGGTAACTTTACTACGAAATTTATGGAGAGCTTCGTATTTGTCGAAGAAAAAGCATAAATGTAAAATCCAGGCAAATGCCATTCTCGTATAAAGAGAATGGTATTTGTTTTTTAAAACTATGACTGAGCAGCCACGTAAAGATCTGGTAGAAACCATTAAGGATCGGGGGAAATCTCTTGAAGCCGAAATGTCCTTTTTTGACCATATGGAAGTTTTGCGATGGCACCTCATCCGCTCGGCCATTGCCATAGTTCTGTTCACTATTCTCGCCTTTGTTTATTATGACTTTATTTTTGATGAGATAATAATGGGCCCCAAAAAGACAGATTTCTGGACCTACAGAATGATGTGTAGCCTGGGCGAGCAGTTTAATCTGGGGCCGGACTTTTGTATTAAGAAAATCCCATTCGATATCATCAATACCGAAATGGCAGGGCAATTTACTTTGCAACTAAACTCAGCACTTTTAATTGGCGTTGTTCTTGGCTTTCCCTATTTGCTGTTTGAAGTTTGGCGTTTCGTTAAGCCGGGCTTAACCCAAAAAGAAAGCAGCTCTGCAACAGGTTTCGTATTTTATGCCAGCTTGCTTTTTATTGCAGGCCTTTTATTTGGATACTATATCATTGCACCCCTTTCAATTAACTTTTTAGCCAATTACAATGTTAGTTCTGTAATTAAGAATACAATTACTATTGATTCATATCTTTCTACAGTATCAACGCTAAGTATTGGCGCAGGGATTACCTTCGAGCTTCCTATTATTATTTATATACTATCCAAACTCGGGATAATGACTCCGGCATTTATGCGTTCTTCAAGAAGATATGCCACAGTTCTGATATTAATTATTGCGGCGGTTGTAACTCCAACCCCTGATATATTAACTATGCTGACGGTTAGTTTTCCTCTGTTTTTGTTATATGAGTTGAGTATAATCGTATCAGCAAGGGTAGAAAAAAATCGTAAAAAGAAAGAGTTGGAATTTTATTCCACTAAATAATCAATCTATAAAATAATTCATTCATGGATACTTTATCTATAGCAATCGGTTCAGATCACGCTGGATTTGAATACAAAGAACTATTACGAGATTTTTTGAATAGCTCAAAAACACAGGATTTTGGTACCTATAATTCAGATTCAGCTGACTATCCTGATTTTGCGCATCCCGTGGCTGATGCGGTCGAGTCTGGTGAGTTTCAATTTGGAATTCTGGTATGCGGAAGTGCAAACGGTGTGGCTATAACAGCAAATAAACATCAGGGAATCCGGGCTGCAATATGCTGGAATGAAGAAATTGCTGAGTTGGCGAGGAAACATAATAACGCCAATGTGTTATGTATACCTGCGCGTTTTGTTTCGCAGGATTTAGCTAAAGCTATTACAAAGAAGTTTTTGACCACCGAATTTGAAGGTGGCCGACATGCTAACCGGGTGGATAAGATTTCATGTTAAAAGATATGAGGCATAAAATAGGTTGGCTTATCCTTTTCGGGACGCTATCTTTTAATGCTTTTTCTCAAAATGCTTCCGCGATTAAATACGCGGGGCAACTCACTCCCGAAGGTGCAAAGAAGCATTTAAGCATATTGGCTTCTGATGAATTTGAGGGGAGAGAAACCGGGCATCGTGGTGCAGAACTTGCAGCCAACTATATTGCTGCGGAATTTAAGAAGCTCGATTTAAAAGCCCCGGTAAACGGATCCTATTTTCAACAAGTAGACCTGATTGAATCTACGTTTAGGGTAGATAAGTTTCAAGTCAACGATCGAAAATTGCAGAACCTGAAGGACTTCTACTTGCGGCTGAATAAGTATAACAAGAAGATTAAAGCTGAAAATATAGTGTTTGCAGGCTACGGTATCACTGCCAATGGTTATGATGATCTGAAGGGAATTGACATAGCCGGGAAAGTTGTATTGGTGATTGGCAAAGCTGAACCGGTAAAAGATGGCGTGTCAATTATTTCGAAAGAAAGTAGTCTGTCTGAGTGGTCAGAAGTCCTGGATAAGCGCATTCAGAATCTTAGGTCTAAAAAGCCGGCACTAATTCTGTCGATAGATCCTGATCTGCCCCATTTTCTGTCATTGGGTAATGGGCATCTGGGTGATCCTATAATTTCTTTAAAGAAATCGATTTCAAATTCTCTTCCTGTTCAGGCCGATGTAATTCGGATTACTCCAGAAGCAGCGAATGTTTTTTTAAAAAAATCAGGAAAAACTCTCGAGCAACTGATGGCGCTAATTAATAATTCTGGTAGGCCGGCCAGTCGGGTCATCAAGGCAGATTTTGAAGCCTCTTATGGCAATGAGGTAAAAGATGTGAAGGCTGCTAACGTAATGGGCTATTTAGAAGGTTCGGATTTGAAGAACGAGCTGCTTGTTATTTCTGCACATTATGACCATGTAGGATTAAATGCAGATGGCCCTGACAAAGTATTCAATGGAGCAGATGATGATGGCTCGGGGACAACCGCCGTCCTTGAGTTGGCAAGAACATTTGCAAAGGCTAAAAAAGAAGGGAAAGGCCCCAGACGCAGCATTTTGTTTTTGACCGTGGTAGGTGAGGAGAAGGGACTTTTAGGGTCCGAATGGTATTCTGAGAATCCCATCTTTCCTTTGTCTAATACAGTGACCGACCTGAACATAGATATGATCGGAAGAGTCGATCCGGCTCATAAAGATAGCACCGACTATCTTTATTTGATCGGTTCTGATAAACTAAGCAGTCAATTACACCAGATTTCTGAAAATGCGAACGCAACATACACTAAGCTGAAGATTGATTACAAATACAACGATCCCAAAGACCCCGAGCGAATATATTATCGTTCAGACCATTATAACTTTGCAAAGCACCGCATCCCCATTATTTTTTACTTCAATGGGGTTCACGAGGATTATCATAAAGTAAGCGACGAAGTAAGTAAGATTAATTTCTCTTTACTGGTAAAAAGAGCGCAGTTAGTTTTTTATACAGCCTGGGATATTGTTAATCGGGACAAAAGACCGGTAGTGGATGTGGAGGATACTAAGTAGGGAGTTAGGGAGTAACAAGTATCAAGTATCAAGTAGAAAGTATCAAGTAGCAGGTATCAAGTAGTAAGTATCAAGTAGCAGGCCTGTCTTGATACTTACTACTAAGTACTGCTTGATACTTAGAGAATAATTCTGATTGACAGTCCTACACCTCTTTCGTAGAAACCAGAATAGGGGGTTAATACTAGAGCCGGTTTCCAATCCAGGGAAAGATTTAAAGGAGATCCTGGTATTACATAATCAAGTCCCAGTACTCCATCAACGCTTAAATAAACATCATTATCTCTTGTATCATCGTTCTTATAATTAATACTTCCGATAGAAGCACCACCACCATAATACCATTTTAAACCCGCAGCGCCGCTTATCGGATTGTGGACCTCATACAATCCTGTTAAGTTCACATAAGAATCGTTCTTACGGTTTCTAATGTTTAAAATAAAGTCTAATGCCCGGTCGGATTGAATAAAGGTTTTATAAGTAATACCATAGGCATCCCCTAATCTAACACCTAAGGCATTTTTGTATTGAGCTTTTACTGTAGAGGCCGAGATGAACATCAAGCCCATAATTAAACATGGTAATAAAAATCTTTTCATTTTCTTGTTACAATAGTTAAAATTTGTTCTGCAAACTTATTGTTAATTGCAGTGTGTGTGTTAATAGATGTACTTTCTATATAGAAGGTTGCAAATATAAAAAAATTAAGTAATGCGTAATGTTCGGTTGAACTTACCCGTTAATGTTAAAATAAGTTAATCTCTAGTTTTTGAATTATAAAAAGATAAATTTGTCCCGGGTTATGAAAAGTGTAAAAAAATTGCTGTGTTTATTGTTGTTTGTGCCAATACTAATAGGAGGTTGTAAAAAAAACGACCCCTATGATGCTGACGCACAACTGCAAAAAGACGAGGAACTGATCAAAAGTTATTTGACCGCGAATAATATTGTAGCTGAAAGACACCCCAGTGGCGTTTATTACGTGATTTCTGAGCCCGGTGTGGGAACAGTGAATTACACAGGCTCCACCAGCGTGAAGGTGACTTACACTTTAAAATTACTTGGAGGTCAGGTTATTCCGCAAACAACAGAACCTGTTTCTTTTACTTTGGGAGGTGTTATTGTGGGATGGCAGATCGGAATTCCTCTAATCCAGAAAGGTGGGAAGATTAGGCTATTTGTACCTTCCGGATATGCTTACGGCCCGCGCTCGCAGGGGAATATTCCTGCAAACTCAATTCTCGACTTCGAAATTGACTTACTTGATGTGACTGTTAATTAAAATTAGAATGAAATTAAATTTATGTAAAGCGTTTTGTTTTTCACTTGTCGTGCTGATTTTTGCTGCAGGCTGTAAAAAAGAATACGAAAGTATTGAAGAACTTGATGCAAAAAATATAGAAACATATATTGGCCAGAGTAATGTTAATTTTCAGAAATCAGCTAATGGAATATACTATAGCATTGTAAAACCTGGTACTGGTACTGAGCTTGCTTATTCAGACAAGGTTCAGTTTATATATACTGTTCGTTCACTCGACGGCTCATATATCAATACAGATACCATTGTGAATCACTACGGAGGTTCGGGACAGTTTTTAGGCTACTTTACTCCTGAACCTGTTCGAACAGCGATCAAGGAAATTTTGAAAAAACGTGGTGGTGAGATCAGGGTGTTAGTGCCTTCACATCTTGCATATGGCAGAAATGGAAGCGGAGCTATACCTGGTAATGCATCATTGGATTATACCGTAAAAGTGTTGGAGCAAAATGGATTGCCTGCTTATGATGATGCCAGTATCAAGAGGTATATGCAGACTTCGAATCTTAGCGGATTTACAAAGTTAAAAGAAGGATTATATTATAAAGTAATAGAATCCGGCGCTGGAAGCCCGATAACACAAGATTCCATTGTTACTGTTCAGTACACCGGAAAGCTTTTTAATGGTAAAGTGTTCGATCAAACACAGGGAACAAATACAGCTACTTTCCTTCTCTCTGAAACTGTAGAGGGCTTTAAAGAATCAGTATCCTTAATCAAAGGTGGAGGCTCAATAAGGGTTTTAATTTCCTCTTCTCTCGGCTATGGATTGGATGGTAGTAGAAATCAGTATGGTACTTTTACAATCCCTCCGTTCTCGTGCCTTGACTTTGAAATCAAAGTTACCGATGTAAGTCAGCCGTAGGAATTAATGTTGGAGGCTATTTATAAATAGCTTTCTTTTGCCTCTTTATAAGCATTCAATGCTCTTTCTCGTGCAAATTTGTGCTCGACAATAGGCTCAGGATATTTAAATGGATCGCCAAATTCGGGGATCCATTTTTTTATGTATTTAAGTTCAGAATCAAAACTCCTTGTTTGTAAATCGGGATTAAAAATTCTAAAATAGGGTGCTGCATCGTTTCCTGTTCCAGCCGCCCATTGCCAGCCGCCTACATTGCTGGCCATATCATAATCGATAAGTTTTCTGGCAAAGTATGCCTCGCCCCATCGCCAATCAATTAGCAAATGTTTGCATAAAAAGCTGGCAGTAATCATTCTTACACGATTATGCATCCATCCGGTGCTATTTAGTTGGCGCATTCCGGCGTCAACCATAGGGTAGCCGGTTTTGCCTTCACACCAGGCCTCAAATTCGTTTTCATTATTTCTCCATCTGATATGATCAAATTCTTTTTTAAACGCATGATTTTCTGTTTCGGGGAAATGCCATAAAATCATGCTGTAGAAATCTCTCCAGATTAATTCAGATAACCAGACAGATGAATGAAGGTTCGCCTCTGCAGCCAGCTCTCTGATGCTTATTGTGCCAAATCGAAGATGAATACCTATTCGGGATGTGCCCTCCACAGCGGGATAGTCACGCAAGTCCTCGTAATTGGCGAGAATAGGTTTATACACCTTTCCAGGTAAGGAGATCGGGCTTTTTGAAAAACCGATGTCAGCTAAATCAGGAACCTTGAAGGATGCGTACTGATAATAATTTAGATCTGAGTTCGGGTACGCTTTAAAATGAATGTCGGGCTGAAGCCGGCCGAGCCATTTTCGCTTGTAAGGAGTAAAAACTGTGTAGGGTGTGCGATCATCTTTAGTTATTTCATCGGTATCAAAAATTACATGATCCTTGTAGCTGTTAAATTTAATTCCACGTTTTGCTAATAATAGATCAATTTCCAAATCCCGTTTTCGTGCATATGGTTCATAATCCCTATTAGCGAAAACCTCTTTAATGTCAAACTCGTTTAATAGCTCATCCCAGGCTTTTGCGGGAGTGGAATGCTTTATAAGAATTGAAGAATTGTGTTTGTTAAGCTCACTATTTAGTTCCCTTAAGGCTTGATGAATAAATGTTAACCGTGCATCATCTTTATCCTGAAGTTTTTCTAAAATATTCTGATCGAAGATAAAAACAGGTAACACCGGAATGTTTGATCGTAATGCGTGGTATAAGCCCGCATTGTCCTGTAGTCGTAAATCTCTTCTAAACCAAAATATATTGACAGCAGGTTTTTTATCAGGCATAGATATTCTTTAATGCACTTTCTAATGTCGGATATTTAAATTTAAATCCTGCCTTTTCAATCTTATCGACAGATGTCCGGTTGCTGTTCAGTACTACTCTGCTCATTTCTCCCAGCAAAATCCTTAAGGCAATTTCCGGTACTCGGGGGAGCCATAAACGTTTATGAAGGTGTTTTGCAATTGCTCTGGTTAATTCCTTATTTGTAACCGGAAAAGGTGCTGCCATATTGTAAATGCCACGAATCTCTTCGTTTTCTAAGGCATATAGGTACATGGCGATAACATCGTCAAGATGTATCCATGGAACCCATTGTTTTCCTGAACCTAAGGCCGCCCCAAATCCAAGTTTAATTGGTTTGGCAAGCTGAGGGAGCGCTCCTCCGAGCGGAGTCAATACAACGCCGGTTCTAAGTTTTACCAGCCTGATTCCAAGATTCTCGATTTTATCGGCAGCTCTTTCCCAGGCCAGACAGGTATTAGCAAGGAAGTCAGTGCCTGGTTCGCTTTCTTCTGTTAAAACTTCATTTTTTCTGTCGCCATAATGACCCACAGCAGAAGCTGAAATGAAGGTTTTCACAGCGTGATCCGGATGATCTTTGAGCACGTCGTGTAGGAGTTTAAGTGAGCCGGTGCGACTTTTAATTATTTGTTGCTTGCGTTTATGGGTCCATGCTTTATCAGCGATGCCTTCGCCAGCCAGGTTTATAATAGCATCTACATTTTCGATACATTTCGGATCGATCTCCATCCGTGAAATATCCCACTTAAAGATCTTTGCTCCGGTGTTCGACTTAGACAAACTGCGACTGAGCTGATGTACAGTAAAACCTTTTTCGATCAGGAGTTGGGTTAAAGGCTTGCCAATAAGTCCACTTGCTCCGGTTATCAAAACTGTTTTACTCATAATATATTCTTAACTCTAATGTGTATTTTTGGTTTTAATATGCTTTATACAAAACACGTGTTTATTTGTACGAATCAACGCCCCGCAGGTTCGAGAATTAGTTGTGGTGAATCTCATGGAATGGAACTGGTTGCTGCGTTTAAAAAATTAATTAAAGATAAAGGTTTAAACACAGAAATAAGAGCTCAAAAAACAGGATGCCTTGAAGCATGCGAAGCGGGCCCGTCTGTAGTTGTTTATCCCGAAGGGGTTTTTTACAGCAGGGTTCAGCTAAGCGATGTTGAAGAAATCGTAACCGAACATCTTCAGCATAACAAACCTGTTAACCGGCTGATTATGGACTTCAACGAATTACCCTGGTATAAAAAGAAACAAGATCAAGTTAGTGGCTAGCTGCTGATATAGGATTCAAGCTGCTCGATTGTTGATCGCTGTATTTCAATAATTGACTTCACTGCATCGCCAATAGAAACCATGCCACATACCCGGTTGTTTTCGATAACAGGTAAATGCCGGATGTGTCTTTCCGTCATTATGTTCATGCAATAGTCAATACTGTCTGTAGGTAAAACAGTAATCAACGAAGCTGTCATTATCTCGCTAACGGGAGTGTCTTTTGACGATTTTCCCTTAAGAACGATTTTGCGGGCATAATCCCTTTCTGTGAAAATTCCACGTAGCTCATCTCCTTCCATAACTACCAAAGCACTGATGTTTTTGTTCATCATAACTTCGAGGGCTTCGTACACGGTAGTTTCGGGTCTCACTGAATAAACTTGTGATGGTTTAGTTGCTAGGATTTGGCTAACTGTTTTCATAACTGGATCGTTTCTTTAAAGTTAAGGATAATTTTTAAAACTGAAAATTGTTTGTTGAATTCCCGCTCTCTTTTAACGTTAAAATTCTGATTCGAGAATCAGAATTTTAGCTATTTTTATTGTCTTCATGGTGTCAATATTGATTTCATTTTTGTGACAATAGAATAGGTTAATACAATTTTAACTATTTTGCATCAAATTGGTTTGTGGATATATGAATGGAAAAACCATATTAGTTTGGTTTAGAAATGATTTGAGGGTTCATGATAATGAAATTTTACTTGAAGCAGTAAAGCGTGCCGAAACCATTATCCCTGTCTATTGCTTCGATCCTCGCTATTTTACTGAAACCAAATATGGTACAAAAAAAACAGGCTCGATCAGAGCGCAGTTTTTATTGGAAAGCGTAAATGGCCTGCGAGAATCTCTGCAAAGTCTGGGCGGAGATTTACTAATAAGATTTGGTAGGCCGGAAGATATTCTCCCCGAGCTTTGCCAAAAATATTCTGTATCTGAAGTTTATCATCATCGTGAAGTTGCTGCGGAGGAAACAGAGATCTCCAGCAATGTTGAATCTGCCTTATGGAAACAACAAATTAATCTTAAGCATTTTATCGGCCACACTTTATACCATAAAGAGGATTTACCATTTCCAATAAAAGATATTCCTGATGCTTTTTTGGTGTTCAAAAAGAAAGTTGAAAGAGATAGTGATGTCAGACCTGGTTTTGCCAGCCCTGATACAATACGGGTTCCGGATAATATTGAGTGGGGAAATGTTCCTCTTTTGTCCGATTTAGGAGTGTCAATGCCTGCGTTTGATGAGCGAGCACAATGGCGATTTGTAGGCGGTGAGAAAGAAGGCTTATTCCATCTTTCAGATTTTTTGTCCAGCTATCAGGTTCCCCCCAAGGGACAAAAAAATGTTACCACAACAAATTCTTTGCTATCGCCATGGCTCTCTTTAGGATGTTTATCGCCCCGGGAGGTTTACTGGCAAGCTAAAAACTTTGAGAAGGAGCATCCTTTACGAGATATTGCTGCACACATTGTGCTTGAACTTCAATGGCGTGATTACTTTAGATTTATGTTAAAGAAACATGGCAGCAAAACAACTCATAGCTCTCATGATCCCGAAATAGCGGAATCTAAGGCTTTCGAAAGATGGAAAAAAGGAAAAACCGGTTCTGCTCTCGTCGATGCCTGCATGGCAGAATTAAATTCAACGGGCTTTATTAATAATCGCTGCAGGCAATACGCCGCACTATACCTGGTGAATGATCTGGCTGTAAACTGGAAAGCAGGAGCAGCCTATTTTGAAGAAAAATTAATCGATTATTCGCCCGCAAGTAATTGGGGAAATTGGACCTATATAGCCGGGGAAGGAGTTATGTCTGTCAATAAGCCAATAACAATAAAGCCAGACGTGCTTTCGGAAGAACTATATATTAAGAAGTGGATGGCTTTGGTAAATGAGGTTCGATAAACTTTTTTTTGCAATAAACTTCAATTTAAATCATTTTTTAAGGAAATACTTAAGAAATATAGGCCTAAACTCTTATTTTTGCGGCTACTTTTTAGAAAATCAGAAATTTCCATGGATAATTTGTCGTATCTCAGTAACGCACATTCGTCTTACATAGATTCACTATATCAATCGTATAAACAAGATCCGGATTCAGTTGAATTCGGCTGGCAAAAGTTTTTTGAGGGCTTTGACTTTGGCCGGGGCTCTGAGGCCAATGTGGCAGGCGCCGAAACCCCCGAGCATTTCCTTAAAGAGATAAATGTTCTGAACATGATACATGGCTATCGCGATAGAGGGCATTTGTTTACAAAAACGAACCCTGTACGCGAGCGTCGTAAGTATTTTCCAGGCAAAGAACTTGAAACATTTGGATTAAGCGAAGCAGATCTTGATACTGTTTTTAATGCTGGTGTTGAAGTCGGCTTAGGCGCAGCTACCCTTCGGGATATCCGTAAATTGCTTGAAGATACTTACTGCCAGTCGATTGGTGCGGAGTTTACCTATATGCGTAATCCTGAAAAGGTAAAGTGGTTTCAAGACAGAATGGAGAAGGAACGCAATAAACCCGCGTTTTCTGTAGATATCAAAAAGCGTATTTTAAGAAAACTTAACGAAGCCGTAGTTTTCGAAAACTTTTTAGGTACCAAGTTTTTGGGTCAAAAACGTTTTTCATTAGAAGGTGCTGAAAGTGTAATTCCTGCCTTAGATTCTGTTATTGAAAAAGGTGCCGAGCTTGGTATCGAGGAATTTGTGATAGGGATGGCGCACAGAGGGCGTTTAAATGTGCTTGCCAACATCATGCATAAAACCTATCGTGATATTTTTTCTGAATTCGAGGGAAAAGGTTACGACGAGTCAAAACCTTTTGGCGGAGATGTGAAATACCATCTTGGATTTTCTACGGATGTTGATACTCAGGCAGGCAAGAAAGTTCATTTAAGTCTTTGTCCGAATCCATCTCATCTTGAAGCCGTTGATCCGGTGGTAGAAGGTATTACAAGATCGAAAATCGACTTTAAGTACGGTGGTGACAATAATAAGATCGCTCCGATTTTAATACATGGAGATGCTTCTGTTGCAGGCCAGGGAATCGTTTACGAAGTTTTGCAAATGTCGAAACTTGATGGTTATAAAACTGGTGGAACAATCCATTTGATTATCAATAACCAGGTTGGTTTTACAACAAACTATAAAGATGCGCGTTCGTCAACGTATTCTACGGATCTGGCCAAAGTGGTTTTATCCCCAGTATTCCATGTAAATGGAGATGATGTAGAAGCGCTGGTTTATGCCGTGAATATGGCGATGGAATATCGCCAGCAGTTCCACAATGATGTGTTTATCGACATTTTGTGCTATCGCCGATTTGGGCATAATGAAGCTGATGAGCCCAAATTTACCCAGCCACTATTATACAAGGCCATAGAAAAGCACCCTAATCCAAGGGAGATCTACAATAAAAAATTGATGGAGCATGGCAGCGTTGATGCTAATCTCGCTGCCGAGATGGAGAAAGAGTTTCGCGCATTATTGCAGGAGCGTTTAAATGAATCGAAGGAAAGTAATGTTTACGAGCCGAATCAGATGTACTCTGGTGCATGGACCGGTTTGAAAATGGCTACTCCTGATGATATATTTGCCCCTTCCAAAACTGCCGTATCGAAAGACGTTTTTCTTGATATTGCAAAACAGATTACACAACTGCCTTCTGATAAAAAATTCTTCAAAAAAATTGAGAAGCTTTTTGACGACCGCAAAAAAATGGTCGAGAATCAAACCTTCGACTGGGCAATGGGCGAGCTTATGGCTTACGGAACTTTGCTGAGCGAAGGCTTGCGTGTGCGTGTTAGCGGTCAGGATGTTGAACGTGGAACATTTTCTCACCGTCATGCAGTCGTGAAGTTTGAAGACTCTGAAGAGGAATATATCCCATTAGCTGAAATAAAAAATGGAAGCGAGCAGGCAAAATTCGACATCTATAACTCACACCTTTCGGAATACGGCGTTTTAGGCTTTGAATATGGATATGCTTTAGCTAATCCTCAGTCATTGACGATCTGGGAAGCACAGTTTGGCGATTTCTTTAATGGAGCGCAAATTATTGTGGATCAGTTTGTGGTAAGTGCCGAAACAAAATGGCAACGCTCTAACGGCTTAATAATGCTTCTTCCTCATGGTTATGAAGGACAGGGGCCTGAACATTCATCTGCAAGGATAGAACGTTTTATGGAGGCCTGCGCCGATTACAATATTCAGGTTACGAACGTAACAACGCCGGCGAATTACTTTCACTTATTGCGTCGTCAGTTAAAACGGGATTTCCGTAAACCACTTGTGGTATTTACTCCAAAGAGTTTATTGCGCCATCCGCAATGTGTAAGTAAGCTTGATGAATTTGCAAATGGTCATTTCCAGGAAGTGATTGATGATACATTTGTTAAGCCACAAGATGTGAAACGTTTGTTGTTTTGTACCGGTAAAATCTATTATGATTTACTAGAAAAGCAACAAGCAGATAAACGTACTGATGTTGCTATCGTAAGATTGGAGCAATTGTATCCAACGCCGTATGCTCAGCTTGAAAAAATAAAAGCTAAATACAGCAAAGCAAAAGAGTACCTGTGGGTTCAGGAAGAGCCTGAAAACATGGGTGCATGGCCTTATCTTTGCCGCAAATTGAGAAACACCAACATTAATCTTGATGTTATCTCAAGGAAAGAAAGCAGCAGTACTGCAACTGGGTATGCTAAGCAGCACATTTCTCAACAACTATATATAATTGGGAAAGCTTTTGAAGACAAAGCTGGTAAAGAAGTGAAGAAAACTGTGGTTGATACCACTAATAAAGCTGTTAAAGTAGATTAATCGTATAAATAGAATATTATGAGTTTAGAGATCAAAGTTCCGCCTGTAGGCGAATCGATTTCAGAAGTAACCTTATCCCGCTGGATAAAACAGGATGGTGATGTTGTTGAAATGGATGAAGTTATTGCTGAACTTGAGTCTGATAAAGCAACTTTTGAGCTAACGGCTGAAAAAGGTGGAATTTTAAGAACAATTGCAAAAGAAGGTGATACCCTTGAAATTGGTGCAGTGGTTTGTTCCGTTGAAGAAGGAGGTGCATCTGCGCCTGCAGCAACGCCTGCTGAAAAGCAAGCGACTGCTCCGGTTGTAAGTTCAGGATCTGGTGAAACTATCCAAATCAAAGTTCCACCTGTTGGGGAGTCTATTACCGAAGTTACTTTGTCAAGCTGGTTGAAAGCTGATGGTGACTTTGTTGAAATGGATGAGCAGATTGCAGAACTCGAATCAGATAAAGCCACTTTCGAACTTACTGCAGAAAAAGCAGGTGTTTTGAGGCGTGTAGCTAAAGAAGGCGACGTTCTTGAAATCGGTTCTGTAGTGTGTAATATTGAAGTTGGTGCAAGTGCTGGTCAGGCAGCAAAATCTTCAGCTCCGTCTGCAGAACAAAAGCCGGCTGTTATGGCTGATAAATCTGCATCATATGCTGCAGGTACACCATCTCCGTCTGCTGCTAAGATTTTAGCAGAAAAAGGCGTTGATGCTGGCTCGATTAACGGAACGGGTGTTGGTGGAAGAATCACTAAAGAGGATGCTCAAAAAGCTCAGGTTAAAAAGGCTGAAGCTCCTAAGGCTGAAGCTCCGAAAGCAGTAACATCTGCTCCTGCTGTTGCAGGAAGCCGAAATGAGCGCCGTGAGAAAATGTCTGGTTTGCGAAAAACTATAGCGAAAAGACTGGTTACGGTCAAAAACGAAACTGCAATGCTTACTACTTTCAATGAAGTAGATATGCAGCCGATCATGGACATTCGTGCCAAATACAAAGATAAATTCAAAGAGAAACATGGAGTTGGCTTAGGTTTCATGTCGTTCTTTACTAAAGCAGTATGCGAGGCTTTAAAAGAATTTCCGACAGTGAATGCACGCATTGAAAACGAAGAAATCGTATATAGCGATTTTGTGGATGTTTCAATTGCAGTATCAGCTCCAAAAGGTTTGGTCGTTCCTATTATCCGTAATGCCGACGCTTTATCACTTGATGGAATTGAAAAAGCTGTAATGGGTCTTGCCGTTAAAGCGCGTGAAAATAAACTCTCGATCGAAGAGATGACCGGTGGCACATTCACAATCACCAATGGTGGTGTGTTTGGGTCTATGATGTCGACTCCAATTATTAATGCTCCACAATCTGCTATTTTAGGAATGCACAATATTATTGAGCGCCCTGTTGCTGTTAATGGACAAGTAGTAATTCGTCCGATGATGTATGTGGCATTGTCATATGATCATAGAATTATCGATGGACGTGAGTCCGTAGGGTTTTTAGTAAGAGTAAAGCAATTGCTTGAAGATCCAACAAGATTGCTCTTGGGAGTTTAATCTCTCTCGGAATGTAGATATTAAGCCTGGCATATTGCCGGGCTTTTTTTGTTAAACTAGTTTTTGGCGATTCGACCCGAGCCGCTCTTTACCTGGCTCACCTGTGCATTTCCTGAATAGGTAATGTTTCCGGACCCGCTAAGATGCGCGTTTAACTGATCATCCGCATGGATGTAAACGTTGCCGGAGCCGCTGACTTTAATGTCCGCAGTCTTTGTGTTGAGCTTCCTTCCTTCAAATTCGCCCGAGCCACTTACTGCAATATTAGCGCTTTGAGTGATACCAGAAGCATTGATTTTTCCGGAGCCACTTATCGCGGCATTGTAGATTTTTGTTGTCACATCTAGACGGATGCTTCCAGAGCCGCTAACACTGGTATTTAGCTTGTCTGTTTTAATAGTGTTGCTAAGTTCCATTTCTCCTGAGCCACTAAGAGAAAGATGATTCAGAGATTTGGCGGTTATGTAAATCTTAGTTTTACGGTTATTCCAGTTCCAGCCACTACTTGTTTTAGAATTCCGGATTTTTAATGTGCCTTCTTCTACCTTTGTTTCAATGTTTTTGATCAGGTCTCCATCCCCCTCAATTTTAAGACTTTCAGTATTTCCCATTTTTATGTAAACATCATAGGCGCCGCTGGAGCTTATCCCGTTAAAGTTAGAAACCTGTCTTTCTTCAATGGAAATATCATTATTAATATTGTTTAAAAGGGTTTTAGTTCCTGCGACGCTTATAAATGGAAGCAATAATACGATCCATCCGAATGATGCTAATATTCTGTTCATGTCAAATCTTTTTTTATTAGACGCCAAGACTGCTAATTAGTTGCAACAATTCTTAATAAACTTTCCTTCACTTTAAATTTATCTGTATCAGCGATAATTGAACTTGCATTCGCTAATCCGAGGAGGTTTAAGCATCGCTCATTTAAAAGTACAAGTGTTAAGCTTCAGCTTTTCCAGCGAAATGAACCGGGGTTTGGCAGGGATTTGTGGCAGTGGTTTATGCTTATACCAATGAAAATTAAAGAAAAATATCGTTGATGAACTTCTACGAGGCAGCTTTTACCAGCTTTTCAGGTTTATTGCTCTTTACCATTTAATATTAGCATGTAAAATCAGGAGTTAAGGCTAATTTATCATGCAATTACGAAATAGTTTTCCTTAAGAGCATTAATCAATTAACTTTGGGCTCCAAAACAACAAAAAATAAACATGCAATACGACGTTACGGTAATAGGAAGCGGGCCAGGTGGATATGTAGCCGCCATCAGGTGCGCCCAATTAGGTTTAAAAACTGCTATAGTTGAAAAGTATAATACATTGGGCGGAACTTGCCTTAATGTTGGTTGTATCCCTTCAAAGGCGCTTCTGGATTCGTCAGAGCATTACCATAATGCTGCCCACACCTTTAAGACACATGGTATCGACCTTAAAGATTTAAAGGTAAATATCGGCCAGATGATTGCCCGCAAGAATGTTGTTGTGCAGGAGAATACAGCGGGAATACAATTCCTGATGAAGAAAAATAAGATCACTACCTATCAGGGTTTAGGATCTTTTGTTGATAAAAACACAATAAAGATTACTAAGACAGAAGGTGGAGAAGAGACTATCACAAGTAAAAATGTAATTATCGCGACCGGATCTAAACCGACAGCTTTACCTTTTCTTCCGATAGATAAAAAAAGAATCATCACTTCTACGGAAGCGTTGAACCTTACTGAAGTACCTAAACATTTGATCGTGATAGGTGGGGGGGTAATAGGCTTAGAACTCGGTTCGGTGTATGCCCGTTTAGGAGCAAAAGTAACTGTGGTTGAATTTATGGATGCTATTATCGGTACCATGGATAAAACACTCGGTAAAGAACTTCAGAAATCATTGACGAAAATTGGCTTTGAATTCCTGCTAAGCCATAAAGTAACCGGAGCTTCTGTAAAAGGGAAAAACGTAACCGTAACTGCCGAAAATCCAAAAGGAGAAAAGGTAACAATTGAAGGAGATTACTGTATTGTTGCTGTTGGTCGTTCAGCATATACAGAAGGTTTAGGTTTAGAAAAAGTAGGTATTACTTTAGAGGAACGTGGTAAAAAAGTACCGGTTAATGATCATTTAGAAACTCCTGTAAAAGGTATTTATGCTATTGGCGATGTGGTACGCGGTGCTATGCTAGCTCATAAAGCTGAGGAAGAAGGTGTTTTTGTTGCTGAGACAATAGCTGGACAAAAGCCTCATATCAATCATAATCTTATCCCGGGTGTTGTTTATACCTGGCCGGAAGTTGCGAGTGTGGGATATACTGAAGAGCAATTAAAGGAACAGGGAAAAAAATATAAAGCAGGTTCATTTCCATTCA
Organism: uncultured Pedobacter sp.; assembly: GCA_965650335.1. Classification (GTDB taxonomy): domain Bacteria; phylum Bacteroidota; class Bacteroidia; order Sphingobacteriales; family Sphingobacteriaceae; genus Paradesertivirga. Next base: position 26,440 of record CBFGOI010000061.1, read on the forward strand.
AAGCTAGTGGACGTGCAAGGGCCAGTATGGATACAGACGGATTAGTTAAGGTATTGGCTGATGCTGAAACAGACGAAATTCTTGGTGTACATATGATCGGTCCCCGTGTTGCGGATGTGATCGCAGAAGCAGTGGTAGCAATGGAATTCAGAGCTTCGGCAGAAGACATCGGACGTATTTGCCACGCTCATCCAACATACACCGAAGCATTTAAAGAAGCAGCTTTAGCGGCAACTGAAAACAGAGCACTGCACATATAATATTAACGCTGAAGTAAACAACAAAGGCTTAGAAATTTTTCTAGGCCTTTGTTGTTTAGAATACTCCCAGGTTTGATTAGATGAAAAGTGCTGATTTTTCCTTGGTGAGAAGAATCGCTTTATCGATCTCTTCTTTAAATATCTTAGCCCCTTTGCTATTTAGATGTACTCCGTCGATTGTTAAGTGTAGCTTTCGTTTTGCACTTAAATTATCTGCCATACCCATACTGCAGCTTACCAGATCTAAAAACGCGGTATTTGAGAAACTGTCTAAACAGTAGTCCTGTGTGTTGAGATGACTTAATTCTTCCTGGAATCTTTCTGCAATATCAACGAGAATGCAGTTGAACTCTTTTGCGATTTTTTTAATGATGCTGTTATAACTAAACAATTTTGCGTTAGTTTCGGTCAGAAGATTTTCGTTGATGCACCCTAATGTTGGCAGAATTATTTCAGAATTACAGTTGCTCTTGATGTACTCTATCGTTCGTTTCAACACTATTTCAAAATCAGCCGGCGCTGCTGGTATATTCCCGCATTTTAGCTGACGCTTATAATCCTGCTGAAACCAGAAGTTTCGATGTTTGAAAGTAGAGAGCAGAATATCAGCTGTAGCGGTTTGTAAAACTATCGCCTTGTATGTATTATTTGTTTGAAGCAGCGTTTTTAAACGCTCAAAAATTTTATTCAAGGTTTCACCGTTAACACCAGCGTTCTCGATCGTCCAGTAGGGGTGCTCATTCTCAATCATTTTAACCCAATCAACACCTTGTGTTCCCCGGGTAATGCTATCACCAATGAATAAAACGTTCATAGTGTAATTGTTTATATTGTTATAGATGGAAGCTGAGCCAATTGGGTTACAGAAAATTAATATTATCCATTATCTTTTCATACCACGCGACATGCTTTTATGTTTAAAGAATTTTAATGTATACGTCTTTAAAATGTTTTACGAGATTTGCCCCAGAAATATAACACCATGCCCGAAATTTTTAACAATATCTCTTTAAAAAAATACAACACGTTTGGAGTTGAGGCTACGGCCCGATGGTATACAGAAATTAATTCTGAGGACGATTTGAAGGAACTCTTCGCAAACGAAGATTGGAAGAACGTCGACCGCCTGGTTCTCGGAGGAGGCAGTAATCTTTTGCTTACAAAGAATTTTGATGGTTTAGTAATCCGGATGAATATAAAAGGCATTTCAAGTGAAGTTAATGGCGAGCAGGTAATTGTTGAAGCAGGAGCAGGAGAAGTGTGGCATCAGCTTGTGATGTATTGCGTCGATAATGGTTTCGCAGGAATGGAAAATCTAAGTTTAATTCCGGGATCGGTTGGCGCATCACCCATCCAAAATATAGGAGCTTACGGTGTGGAGCTTAAAGATGTTTTCGAATCGTGCCGCGTGTTTTTTATTGGGACAGGCGAAATTAGGGACTTTAAAAAAGAAGAATGCCGGTTTGGATATCGCGAAAGCATTTTTAAAACCGAGCTGAAGGGAGATGTTATAATTACTCAGGTGGTATTTAAACTTTCGACACGGCCGACTCTAAATATCAGTTACGGGGCTATCGGCGAGGAACTCCAAAAGCGCCACATTACTAAACCCAGTATTAGGGAT